>CAIVEA010000817.1 GCA_903904765.1 uncultured Chloroflexota bacterium | reverse complement strand
CCGCAGGCGACTACCGCGTGATCGTGGGCTGGTACACCTATCCCGAGCTGACGCGCTTTGCCGTCATCAGCGATGTAGACGGCGCGGCGGATGGACTGGCTCCGGCGG
This sequence comes from uncultured Chloroflexota bacterium, assembly GCA_903904765.1. The sequence goes on along the minus strand of CAIVEA010000817.1, from coordinate 4,482 downwards.
CTACGTTCACGATTCCTGCATCCGCCCCTTGATGCTGCGGAAACCGTGCCCGTAGGCCACATGCCCGTGACCGACCACCATGAACGCATCCGGGTCGGCCTGCTGCACCAGATGGCGCAGTTGGCCGATCTGCGAACGGGACACGGTGACGAATAGAACCGTGTGATCCTGCGCGGTGAACATACCCTTGCCCTGCCACGCCGTCACGCCGCGCCCCATCTCCGCCATCACGCGCTCCGCCACTTCGTCCGCCTTATCGGTGATGATGGTGGCGGTGCGAATCACGCTGGGGCCTTCGAGGACGTAATCCGCCGCTGCACCTGCCACGAAGAGCGAGATGATGGCGTATAACGCGCCCTCCCAGCCGAATACTAGACCCGCCAGAAAGACCACGCCGGTATCGGTGTACAGGGTGGTTGTGCTAAGGGGCAGGCCGAAGCGCCGCTGAAGGATGCGTCCCAGCGTGGATGTACCACCCTGCGTTGCTCCGGCACGCATGACCATGCCGCCCGCGATGCCCACCAGCACCCCGCCGAACAGGGCATTGGTCAGCGTGTTGTGACCGATGTCAATCCCATCCACCAGCGGACGGATGATCTCAATCGCTCCGGCGTACACCGCCAGATAAAACACGGTGCGGATGACCACCGACCAACCGCCGAGCATTCGCAACGCCAGCATTTGAATCGGGATATTGCCAATGAGGATGAGCAGGCCGGTGGACAGGCGCGAGTCGAGGTGGTTGAGCATGACCGCCACGCCGGACACGCCCCCCGGCGCGATGTCCGAACGGGCCAGAAACACCGCCACACCCAGCGCGTCAATCACGGCTGCGATGATGAGCAGGACAAACGCCAGCACAAGACTAACCCGGTTGCGTTGGCGCAGGGTACGCAAAATATTCACAGGCTATTCCACTCCTTTGTGAGACGTTCAGGCGGGCGGCAGGGTGAAAGCAAAACATGCGCCGGGCAGCGGCCCCTCGGAGGCCACCCAGATGCGCTCCCCGTGCGCCTCCAGCACGCGCTGGCAGAACGTCAGGCCGATACCGCTGCCTTTCGTGCCGCGCAGGGGTTTGTTCTCTTTCACCTGCCAGTATTGCTCGAAGATGCGTTCGCGTTCGGTTTCGGGGATGCCGGGGCCGCTGTCCGCCACTTCCACCAGCACCTTGCCACGCTGCACATCATAACGGGCGGCGACCAGCACGGTCTTGCCCGCCGGACTGTAACGCAGAGCATTATCCAGCAGGTTAATCATCACGCGGCGGATTTTATCCACATCCACACGCACAGGCGGCAGATTGGCTTCGAGGCGCACTTCGATGCCGATGCTGGCTTTTTCCGCAGAGGCCAGCAGCGTCAGCCGCGCCATCTCGATCAATTCGTCCAGCGCGGTTTCGGTGCGTTCCAGCGACATCTGCTTGCCTTTGCGGATGTCCAGCAAGCTGTTGACGAGGTTCATCAGTTCTTCGGCACGCCCCTGTGCCCGGTTGATAGTCTGCGTGGCGATCATGGTCCCATTGGGGCGGTCAATGTTCTCCAGCGCCAGTTTGAGCGCGTTGATAATGGAGGCCAGCGGGCTGCGAAGGTCATGCACCGCCATACCCGTGATTTCCTCACGATAGTTCTCGACCAATTTCTCCTCGGTGATGTCGCGCAGCGCCAGCAACCGCCCGACCACATGGTTCTCGTCATCCATGACGGGCGACCCGATTTCTTCGACATAAATGGTCTGGTTGGAGGACATCTGACGGCTGAACTCGCGCCGCGTGATGCCCTGCGGTTGCAACCGTTGGATGCGTGCCAGCGCGATCAAATCATCGCGCGAGTACCCCGCTTTCACACCTGTTTCGGAATCGGCATAGCGGATGAGCACATCCACCAGCGACTCGCCAATATGCTCGCTCAGGTTGATGCCCATCAGCCGCTGCGCCGACGGGTTCACCTCGATCAAGCGCCCGTTATAGTCCAGCAGAATCACGCCATCACGGGTGGAGTCCAGAATGGCACGCATCCGGTTATTGCCCTCGTGAATCTGCTCGTTGAGCGAGGCATTTTCCAGATGGCGGGCGGCCTGCACCGCCAGCAACATAAGCGTGTTCAAATCGCGGCTATCGGGCAAGGTGTTTTCGGAGAATCCCAGACACAGCACCCCGAACAGGAATTCGCGGTTGCGGACGGGTACGGCGATTAGGCCGGGGTAATTCACGACTGCCGGAGCACGTTCGCCAAAGTATTCGCGCACATTTTCGGCCACCAGCGGGTCACTGCCATCAATAGACTTACGGGCGAGTTCCAGCACCAGCGGTAGCTGGTCGTTCATCTTCAGGCTTTCGTTCGACTGCTGCTTGCTGAGAGGGACGAGGACGTTATCGTCCGGTTGCCACTCGAATACGGAAGCATACTGCGCCTGTACGATGTGCATGGCGGCATTCATCACAGCGCGGGCAACCGCATCAATGTCCACCGCCGTCGAAAGCGAGAGCGACAGTTCGCGCAGGTTGGTGAGCGTATCAATCTGGTAACGCAGTTCTTCCAGCAGGCGGGCATTCTCGATGCTGATGATGGCGTGGTTGCCGAGGCTGGTCAGGAAATGCGCCTGATCTTGATTGAAGAAATCCAGCATCTTGCTTTCGACGTTCAGCACCCCCGCAATCTGCCCATCGCGCTTGATTGGCACAGCCAGCGAACTCAAATACTGGTCGCGAGTGGTACTCAGGTATTGGGGTTGATTGCGGTTGTCGCGCACCAGCACAGTTTGACCGCTACGCATCACCATCCCCATCACGCCCTCATCAATCCGCTGCTGCATGTATACGCGACGCGGTTGATTGTCCTCAAAAACATGCTCGATAACCCACATATCGTTGGCATCGGTGAGCAGCGCCAAATCCATCACATCGGCCTGCGTACTTTTGAGCGCCGCCTCGAACACATCATCAATGATGGACAGGAAATCGTGTGAACTGGAAATGCGCCCGGCGATGTCTTCGATGAGCGAAAGCTGCTGCAACTGCCGCCGCAGCGACTGATAAGTGTCGGAATAGGTGCGGACGTTGTGAATCTGCGCGGCGATCTGGTAAGCCGCTGTTTCGAGCAGTTGGATTTCGCGCTCGCTATAGCGGTAAGGCTGGGTGCGCCCCATAAACAGGAGGCCGAACAGTTTCTCGTCTTCTGTCGCCAGCGGCATGACCGCCATCGTCCGCAACTCCAACCGTTCGAGATAGCTGGTCAGCGCATTGGAAAGTGGCGCATTCGGTTCATCCAGCGTGAATACGGTCAGGTTACTGTCGTGAGTCAGATTTTCCCATTCAGAAAATATCGGCAGGCGGGTTTGTAAGGTGTCGTTATCGGTATAGGGTTGGTTGGTACTCAAGCCAGCGATACGCAAATGGCGACCATCGCTGCTGAACAGGCCAATCATCACCCAATCGGCGTTGGTGATCTGGCGCAGCACCCCGGCAATATCCACGCTCACTTTGGTCAGGTCGAGGCTGGAAGCCGAAATGCGCGAGAGATGCACCAGATGGGTCATCTCGAAGGCGTGCATTTCCATTTCGTGGAGCAGTTGGGCGTTATCCAGCGCGGTCGCCAATTGCAACGTCAGAATTTCGAGTAGTTCGTTTTCGGTGGGGGTGAGGATGCGCGGTTGTAGGTAATATAGTGCCAAAAATCCGTTGAGAGATGTTCCAGAGCGCAGCGGCATCTCCACAAGGGCCTGTGCTTCTAGCAGTTCCGCCAGCCCCGCGAGGACGCTGTGCGTGTGCGGTCGGCTTAAATCCGGCACGATTAGCGCCGTACTATCTTCGATAACGGGGAAGGTGCGCTCTGCCAGTACATCCTGCTGCATCCGATTCAGGCCGATAGACTGCACCACGCGCAGCGGCGCACCATCATAGCCGTCCGCCAGCAACATGAGCGTGTAGTCGGCATGAGCGACGGTATGCGCGGTCTGGCAGGCGTTCTCAATGGCGATTTGCTGATCCACGTTGAACATGGCTTTTTGGGCAGCGCGGTTGACCAGCGTCAGCTTGCGTACCATGTCCATGCTCTGCTGGTACATCTGGTTGACGCGCACGCTGGCTTCGCTCATCTCGTGATAGCGGATGGCATAAGCCACCACCATCGCCAAGACGATGCAAAAGACGCTGATCCCCGCATTGTGGTAGATCAACGGCATCGCCAGCATTACGGCGGTCATAATCATTTCGGAATACAAGCGCGGGCGTTCGCGTTCACTCCACAGCGGCACAAAATTCCGTCCCCGCTGGCGAGCGATGATGTACCGTGCCAACTGAATCGAACTAAAATGCCCCAGCATGGCGAAGAACAGCGCCAGCAGGTGCTCGGAGGAAATTTCGGTCAGCGGGATTTGTCCGTCGAAAAGCGAATACAGCAACGCAGCTGCGCTCAAAGCCACGATGGACACGGCGCAGATTAGCGCCCGCCGCCGCACAATCACGTCGGTGGGCACATCGCTCAT
>CAIVEA010000816.1 GCA_903904765.1 uncultured Chloroflexota bacterium | reverse complement strand
GCATTAAACTGCACATTCACGCCCACCGGAATGCTGACCATTCGCACCACATCGCGGGTGATAGCGGTCATCAGCGCCGCATCTGCCGCGCCCGGTTCGCCCACAAAAAACGGTTCATCATGGAAGTTTTCCACGATTAGCGCATCCACACCCGCTTCTGCCAGCGCCTGCGCGTCACCGTAGGCGCGTTCGTAAATCACATCCAGATCGCCCGCGAAGGCCGGAGCACCCGGCAGCGCCAGCAAATGCACCATGCCGATAATCGGACGCTCCACCGAGAACAACCCCTGAAAACTCATACACTACTCCGGTATGCCATACGGATATGCTTGGTTTCAAGATAACTATCCAGCCCCGGATCGCCCAATTCGCGCCCCAGACCGGACATTTTCATACCGCCGAACGGCCCCCGGATGTCCGTGATGTCATTCACGTTGATCCCCACGCCGCCGCTGCGGAGCGTCCGCGCCGCGTGAAAAGCGGTATCCAGATCATGAGTATACACATAACTCGCCAGTCCATAAGGGCTGGAGTTGGCAAGTTGGAATGCTTCTCCGGCTGTTGTGAACGGCACAATCGGCGCGACAGGGCCAAAGGTTTCCTCGCGCATCACCAGCATATCCGGCCGCACATCTACCAACACTGTCGGGTTGTAGAAATACCCGTTCGGGTCATACGGTGCGCCTTCCGGGGCAGTCCCGCCTACCAGCACCCGCGCCCCGCGCTGTACCGCATCCGTCACCTGTTCGCGCACCTTCGCAATCGCCGCCGCATTAATCATCGGCCCCATATCAGCCTGCGGTTGCTGCAACCCATCCGCCGCCACCGTCAGCCGCCGCGCCAAGTCGGTGAACTGCTCCACGAACGCCTCATAGATCGGTGCTTGCACGAATATCCGGTTCACGCTGATGCAAATCTGCCCGGTGTGCGAATAACAGCGCCGCAGCGCCCCTTTTACCGCCGCGCCCAGATCGGCATCGGCAAACACCACGCACGGGGCGCTGCCGCCCAATTCCAGCGTGGTGCGCTTCATGGTCAGCGCCGCCGCCTGCGCGATCTTGATGCCCGTCGCGGTTGAACCCGTGAAGGCCACCTTGCCCACTGCCGGATGCGCGACCAGTGCCGCGCCCACCGCCCCCGCACCCGTCACCACATTCAACACACCTTCGGGGATGCCCGCATCCAAGAAGGCTTGCACGAACTGCAAGGCGCTCAACGGCGCTTCTTCCGAGGGTTTGATGACGAAGGTGCAGCCCGCCGCAAGGCCGGGGCCAATCTTCCATGCAAGCAAATCCACCGGAAAGTTCCAAGGGAGGATGGCTGCCACCACGCCCAACGGTTGCTTCCACACGAAGCTATGCGTTGCGCCCATATCACCTGCGAAGTGTGTGCCTAGAATGCGCCGAGCCTCGTCCGCATAAAAATCAATCACGTCGGCGCTGTATTGCACTTCTTTGATCGAATCGTTCAACGGTTTGCCGTTTTCTTCGGTCATCAGGCGGGCACAGGTATCGAGGTATTTTGACCGGAAAATGTCCATCGCCCGGTGCAACAGCGCGGCGCGTTCGCGTCCGCTGGTCGCCGCCCAGCGCGGAAATGCAGATTCGGCAGCCCGCACCGCCGCGTCCACATCCACGCCGGAAGCCAGTGATGTCGCCCCTATCGGACGACCATAGGCGGGATTAATGACAGGTAACGTTTCGCCGCTGACGCTGGCCTGCCAACGACCATTCAGGAGCAGCGTTTCGGCGACGGTTGTAGCATTCATGAACGTGGACTCCAGCGTGACAGCCCTTCAAACACCGTCCGAATCAACGCCACTTCGCCAGCATCCCGTTCTGCTGCCTCAATAATCTCGAATGGGTCGGCATTGTTGGTAATCAAGCACAGCGAAGCCGCCGCCAGACGTAAGCGTGCGCTCAAGATATACAGGAGCGACGTTTCCATATCGAGGGCGATTACCCCGGCAGATTGAAGCAGCGCAATATCCGGTAGGCCGCGCCCGACCAGCGCCGGGGCCATGCTAGGGTAAAACGCATCGTAAGTGGCAGTCATGCCGGCCTGTGCCGCATAACCGCCCGCCCGTGCGCCCTCCAGCAAATGCTGCGACAGCGCCCAATCCGGTATCGCGGGAAAAGGCATTCCCAGATAGGCGGACGATGTGCCTTCAAACCGCGCCGCGCCCGTCGAAAGGGCGAGGATACCCATCGGCAGGCCGATGCCCATCATTGTCCCCACGCGCACGATAGCTTTCGCGCCCAACTGCGCGGCTTCTTCGATGGCAATCGCCGCGGACGGTGCGCCGATGCCAGATGAAATCGCAGTGAAGGCTACGCCACCCACCATCCCGTTCGCCACCACAAATTCGCGGTTGTGGGCGATGATCTCGCCGCCATCCATCATGCCGACAATGCGCTCGATACGCGCCGGATCGCCGGTTATCAACACGCGCTCGGCAATCGAACCCGGCGAACAATGCAAATACAAAGAACGACTCATGCAGCACCAAAGCTCTCTTGATAACGGGCTAAAAGGCGATCCCATGTGGGTAAATTGGTCTGACAGCCCACCGCTTCCACCACGAAAGCCGCCGCCACCGCACCCAAGCGTCCACAGGTCAACAGATCATACTCGCGCCAATACCCCGCCAGAAAACCAGCGGTATAAGCATCTCCCGCACCGGTAGTATCCACCACCTGACAACGCACAGCCGGAATTTGCGCCGCGCCGCCCTGTGAGAAAATCTGGCTACCTTCGCTGCCTGTGGTCAGGACGATCACTTCCGGCCCATGCGATAGCAAATCCGTCAGGGTATTCAATCCCATGCCTTCCACCAGATACCGTGCCTCCAATTGATTACAGAAGATCACACGGCTAGCAGAGGCGAACATTTCCAGCGATTCTCGCGGGTAGGCCGCAATATCAGCCTTCAACTGCCAGATAATCGGCACACGCACAGCGACCAACTGCTGGACGAAAGCGCGATTGTAAGGTGCATAGCCCACCGTGACCAACCCCCAGCGCACCGCCTGTAAGTCGTGCAGAGTCAGCAAACCCTGCCAGCCATCCGCAGCGCCCGGATGGAAGAAATTCACCATCTCACCATCCGGTGTGCGGAACAGGTAACTTGCCGAAGTGCTATGCCCCGACAGACGAATCACATTCTGGCAATCCACACCTTCGGCCTG
>CAIVEA010000815.1 GCA_903904765.1 uncultured Chloroflexota bacterium | reverse complement strand
TTGCCCTGCGCGATCAGGTCAATGAAGTCCTGCGTGTTGTTCGGGCGGTCTGCCAAATACGCGATGATGTCCGGGCGTGCCATCTCGAAATCGAACGACACCTGCCCGATGAAGCTTACGCCCTTATCCAGCGTGGGGACGAGTCCGGGGCTGAGGATGATGACCTTCACCATGTCCGCGCCCTGACTCTGGTTCATCGTGCCTTGCCATGTCAGTTCCACAGCGCGGCGAATCTGCGTCACAAACTCGGTCTGCGACGTGGTCTGGCTAGTATCCAGCAGCATATAGACGTTGAAGGTATCGGCGTTCAGGTCTTTGCGGATTTCGATGATGTCCACATCGCCCGTCGCCGATTCGATGCGATCTGCTGCCGCCGAGAGCGCCGGGTCTGTCGCGCCGGACTTGTCCGCCATGACCATCTCGGAAAGCTCTGCCACACGGTCAGACGAAGCTGGCGCATCCTGTCCGGTGAGGACGCGCAAACCGGGCAAGGAGCTGCACCCCGCGCCGAAGAGCAGGGCGATCACCGCCAGCAGAAGCGTTACACGTAGGCCAGTGTTCTTTACCATTGAACCCGATCTCCCCGCACAGGCTTTATCCGTATCATACTCTCATTTCCGATTTTGGAGTTTCACCGTCCCCGCCCCAACGCCGGAATCGGTGCAGCTTTGCCGTGATATAGGCATCCCACCGTACACTGTACAGCAGGAATATGAGAGAGAGATTGGTCGCAGCTAATGAGGATGCAACCCGCGCCGCCTCATCTCCCTCCCGGTGGGAGTTATTCAGCCAACCACCTGCTGTAACAAGGGGACAATATCCTGTGGACAGGTTATCTCATCGCTACCAAACAGGGTTTCCATCCACCATGCTTCACTTTTTTGTCCTAAATGCTGATTCAACACCTTCACAACCACCTGTTTGAAGAAATTCTTGCCGTGAATGTGCCGGGTGTAGTGGTGTATTCCATTGGCGCGAAAAGTCGCTACCGTCTGCTGATAGTGCAGCAACATATCTTGGGGCTGAAGGCGGGTATGCCATGCGTCAAATTGTGTTTGTATTTTCGCTTCTTCGGTGACAGGCGTATGCAGCAGCGCCATCGGGTATCCTTGCTCATGTCCCCGGCAAAACTCAAACGCGCCGGATTGATGCAGCGATTGCCACAGCGCCCCGTTTTGTACCCACAAATCCCGTTCCCCTTCGATATCGGCACGCAGGTTCGGCAGGCGTTTTTTTGGCGGGAGCATCTGTTCCACGTCCTGCGGGTCAATGCAGTAGTTCTCGATCATGATTCGCGGCAGCACCCGTAAGCGGGGATACTGATTTTGCCAACTCGTGAGTTCGTTGTCCGTCCGCCAATCGCGGTCAATCAGCCCCCACACACGGGGGTTATCCGACTCCATTTCGCTCAGAACATGATCCACTTTTCCCGCTACTTTGACTTCAATCCGCAGTCGCCAGTTTTGCCAGAGTCCCTGTTTTTCGCCAGTGTTCAGAAACGCCTCAATAATCGCTTTGTCGTCTTTGCCTTCTACC
>CAIVEA010000814.1 GCA_903904765.1 uncultured Chloroflexota bacterium | reverse complement strand
CTGCTCCAGTCCGACCCATCTGGCGCGATCACCGCCACATTTTTCGCCACCTTGTTCGCGGTGGGCGACAGGAACCACAGTCCGACCACCACTTCCGTACCCCGTTCGGCATGGAAGCTGTACTCATGCTCGATGCCGTTATCGAGCGTATCACCCAGTTGGTCGTTCATCATCATCTGTTTGGACTGCGCCGGTGCGACGGTCAGCACCACGTTCGGAATATCGCGCACCGGAGTCCCCTGAATATCCGTCACCGCACGGCGACCTTGCAGCATATTGGCAATGGTTCCGGCAATCGGCGATCCGGTGAAACTCAGCACGAAAAACACCGAGGTCAGGCTGAGCAAAATCCCCGCCAGACAGCCAATATTCGACCAGAACGGTTTTTGCTTCTGCTTCTTCACCTTCTTCAGCGGTTCTAATTCCTCGCTGGATTGCACCTGCGGCGTTGCACGAACTTCCTGCACGAACGGCTTTGCGCCTTCCAGTTGGAAGTGCAGGCGGTTGGCCTTGCTGTGCAGCGGTTCCAGTTCCAGCGCCCGCTTCAGCAGCGCAATCGCTTCCTCGCGGTTGGTCGGGGCAATCGCGGCGGCCTTCTGATACAGCGAATCGGCATTCTCAGTATGCGAAACGGCTGCCAGCGGCGGGGGTGGCGCTGCGCCAGCATGGTCGCTCCACAGGTCAATATGGGTCTGCTGGATGACCTCATCAGCACAGGCGCGGGCGAAAGCTTCCACAAACGTATCCGCCGACCCGTAACGATCCGATGGGTGCTTGGAGAGGGCTTTGAGCAACACCGGATCGAGCGATTTAGGCAGCGCCGGATTCAAGCGGCTGGGCAGCGGAGGCGGTTCTGCCACATGCTGATGCAAAATCGCCAGCGGCGTACTGCCATTGAAGGGGAAGCGCCCCACCGCCAGCGCGTAGGCAATCACACCCAGCGAGTATAAATCAGCGCGGTAGTCCAGATCATCCGCACCCCGCGCCTGCTCCGGCGATAAGTACAGCGGCGTACCCACCACGCCGCCCGTCGCGGTCAGGCGCGTACCGTCGGCATCCAGAATGCGGGCGATGCCGAAATCCGAAAGCGCCGCATCCCCGCGCTTGTTCAGCAGAATATTCTCCAGCTTGATGTCACGGTGAATCACACCCTGATGGTGAGCATAATCCAGCGCGCCGGCCACCCCGCGCAGCAAGCGCACCACTTCCTGCGCGTGAATATCGGATGGGGCACTGAACCGCGCCGCCAGCGTGCCACCGGGCAAGTATTCCATTTCCAAGAAGTAGCGCCCACGAAACGCGCCGAAGCCGTTCACCGCCACAATATGGGAATGGTGCAATCGGCGGGCGATTTCAGCCTCCTGCCGGAAGCGTTCCACCACCGCAGGTTGCTCGGCTAACGAGGCGCGGAGAATCTTCAGCGCCACCGTCGCGCTGTTGTCCTCGCGCAGGGCGCGGTAGACCACCGCCATCCCGCCACCGCCCAACTTTTCCTGCACGATATACGGACCGAACCGATTCTGGCCTGCGGCTGCCATCGCGTATCCTCTAGGGGCTATCTGTTGCTGCACATTCCCAGTATAGACCGAAATAGAGAAGCGTATGGCATAACGTTTTTCCTACCCGAATGCGAAACAATACCCCCGCATTCGTCGCATATAAAATCGGTAGAAGCGTTCTTCCGTAGGGACAACACCTGTGTTGTCCGCCAGTGTGCAGCGGACATGGCAGGCCATGTCCCTACAAAAGAAAATGATGTT
>CAIVEA010000813.1 GCA_903904765.1 uncultured Chloroflexota bacterium | reverse complement strand
TGTCGCACTGACCAACCACCGCCGTGACGATGCCCGGTTTGGTGACGACACTACCCACAGTGCAAACCCCGCCATGCCGCTTGGCAATCTCGCGGATTTCGAGGCTGAGCTTGGCGGCTGCACCCAGCGCGTCGCGGCGCTGGTGCATGGGGGTGGAGCCAGCATGTGCCGACTGCCCTACAAAGCGGATGGCATGACGCTGTACACCAAATGTCCCCAGCACCACGCCCAGCGGCAAATCCATGCTCTCCAGCACCGGCCCCTGCTCGATGTGCAGTTCCAGATAGGCTTTGGCGTTCGTCAACTGTTTGTGCGCCAATTTAGCCGTATCCAAATTCACACCATATTTCGCCACCGCATCCACCAGCTTAATGCCGTCGCGGTCAGCCAGATGGCGCAGGTCATCCGGGTTCATGGTGTTGGAAACGGCGCTGCTGCCGAACAGACTGCGCCCGAAACGCGCCCCTTCTTCGTCCGCCCAGTCCACCAATCGCACCGTGACGGGCGGAGTACCTTCGCTGGCGATGCGCCGCAGCACTTCCAACCCGCCGAACACGTTCAAGCAGCCATCCAGCCAGCCGCCATTCGGCACACTGTCTATATGACCGCCAATAATCAATACATTCTCGGACTCGCCTTTGAGCGTCGCCCAGATGTTGCCAGCTTCGTCCTGTTCCACCGTCACCGGAAGTTCCGCCAGCTTGCTCTTGTAGAACTCACGCGCCTTTGCCCATGTTTCAGTCCATGCCACGCGCTGCGCGCCATCGGCGTTGCCGGTGAGCGCCCGCAGTTCTTTCAGTTCGTCCACCGTGCGCTGCGGATTCAAAGCATTGTTCACAGCCATTTTTGTATCCTCTCCCAAAAACATCTCGCGCCTCTTATTCTAGCGCAGCCTGCCCGCCATCAAAAAAAGAACAGGATGACTTGGACATCATCCTGTTCATAACCTGTCGAAAAACTGTCGAAAACGCGGGTTACGGCTGATGCACTAGCACCAGAATACCCGGATTCGGCACGGACGCGCAGGCGTACCCATTCTGGATCACCGTGTTCGCCCACTGTGCCACACGCGGTTGCCCGATGGAGTCCAGATAGATCAGGCCGACGGACGTGGTCACTTCCGCCGGGATTTTCAAGCAGGCCATCACGGGCGCGGTGAAGGCAGTTTCCTGCCCATTGGCATCCATCGCCCGCAGATCAATCGAACGGAGTACGCCTAGATCAAGCACCGCCTGAATGCCGATCTGTGCGCCCGTGAGCGACGTGCGGCAGTAGAAGTTCTGGTCGGCTCCAGTTGACCAGACCTGCACCAAGTCTCCCTGTTCGCCGCATTCGGGAACATGGACGGCAGGCGCGTTGCTGACCTTCGCAGGCTGGCTGACCGTGGTCACCGATGTCACCGACACGCCATCTTGCACATCGCAATCCTGATCTATGCCATCATTGGGAATCTCCGTCGCGCCGGGGTGAATGCTGGCATCGGTATCATCGCAATCCAGCCCTGCTGCATACGTATCGCCATCGGCATCCGTCGGCGTAGAAGTCACCAGATCAGCGCCGCTGCAATCTTGGTCTATGCCGTCGTTGGCAATCTCGGTTGCACCGGGGTGGATGGCGCTATCGCTATCGTTGCAATCTACGCTGGCGGGATAGGTGTCGCCATCGCTATCCACTGTGGTGGTATCCGCACCGCTGCAATCCTGATCTATGCCGTCATCCGGAGTATCCGTCGCGCCGGGGTGGATGCTGGCATCGTTGTCGTTGCAGTCCACACTGGCGTGATAGGTGTCGCCATCCG
>CAIVEA010000812.1 GCA_903904765.1 uncultured Chloroflexota bacterium | reverse complement strand
GGCGGATTGTGCGCCTGCGCCCGTCCCCGCGCCCGTGTTGGCGGGACTGCTGGTGTTGGATGCACAGCGGAAGCCAATCCACAGCTTCTGGTCATTGGGCGGGGCGCTCTGGCGGTGGACTGCCCGCGAGAAGAATGGCACGGCATCCCACGACCCGCCGCGCACGACCTTTTCCGTTCCGGCGGGCGGCCCTTGCGGGTTGACGATCTCGCCACCGGCGCTGGTTTGCTGCGTGTAGTAGGTGGCGCTGTACCAGTCGTTCACCCATTCCGCCACGTTACCAGCCATGTCGTACAGGCTGTATGCGCCGCTGGGATAGCTGCCGACGGCTTTGGGGCCGACCAACGCAGCAGTATCTTCACGCGGACGGCTGGTGCGTGCCAGCGTGACATCGAATGAGTCGCCCCAAGGATACAGGCTGTTGGTTGGGCCGCGTCCGGCGTGTTCCCATTCAGCTTCGGTGGGCAGGCGGCGACCAATGGCGGCGCAGTAGGCCGCCGCGCCGTACCATGTCACACCTGCCACCGGATAGTTGAGGATGGCATTGTTCACGCGGTAATTGGCGCTGTCGAAAATGACGTTGCTATTGGGTTCTTCGGCGCGGGTGGCGATGCACAACTGCCCCTGACATCCGGTGCGGTGGCTGTTCGGCCCCATCGAGTTCAGGAAGGCCATGTACTGATCGTAGGTGACTTCCTTATCTTCCATGAAGAAGGGATCAATGGTGACATTGTGCGGCGGAGCCGAGTCTTCACCATACGAAAGCTGGCAGTTGCCCTGATACACGTTCACGCATTCGTCCACTGCCTTTGCCACTTCTTGCGGCGTAGTGCCGATGACGAATGTACCGCCATCCACCTGCCGGAGGACGCTGGTTTTGCCCACCAGCAGCGCCGGAATATTGGCGCTGGCCGCGCTGCTGCCGTTGTTGGCGGCGGCTTGCTGGTTAGCGGGCGGTTGCGTGGGCGCGACGGGTTGCGTAGCCGTCGGGCTGGGGACGACTAGAATGAGCGCCGGATCAGTGGTGGGGGTGGCGGTGGGCGCTTCGATCTGCACTTGCAGCACCGTCGGTGTGGCCGAAGGCAGAATGATCTCGGTGGGCGGCGGTGTGGGTGTGATGGGCAACGGTGTATTGGTGATGACGATGGGCGTTTGGGTGGGGCGGTTGGCGGCGAAGATGCCATCCAACGCGCTGCCCGCGCCCGCGATGAGCAGCGCCAGCCCGATGACGGCGGCACAGCCAAAGCCGATCACGAACCCGATTACCGTCCACTGCCATGCGCCACCGCTGCGTTTACCACTCAGCGAGCCGTAGTTTTGTCGCCTCATAACCTTATTCACCCTCCCTAGCCGGACATGTCGGAGCAGATTGGACTGCTCGGTCAGGCTGACATTCTACAGAGGAACTGCCAATAATCATATCCTTTTGGGGCATGAAGTCCAACGGGCAGCGGTGAGCGCAGGGAAAACGGCGGGGGCTATGCAGTTGGTTAGGGCGGGGCGGTCACGGGCGGTTGAGCCACGACCCCTGCGCCTGTGCGCCGGCGGCCATCCCGCGCCACAGATCAAATTCGCGCCCGTCCAGCGTCTCATCCGCCTCGACCAGCGCGCTGATGATGTAGTTCAAATGACAGGCCACCGTCCGCGCCAGTTCGTCATCGGTCATGGCCTGTCCCGCCTCGTAAGCGGTGAGGTTTAAGCCGATGCGCCCCATCGAATTTTGCGAGGCCATCGAGAGCATGCGGTAATAGGCGATTGAGCCGGGGAGGGTTTGCAGCACTGTGGGATGGACGAACACCACCACGGGTTTGATGCCGCGATGGATGACCTTGTTCCATGCGTCTTCGCTGATGTCGAGGTCGTTCCAGTCCAGTTGTTCGCCGCGCACGCGGTAGATCTGATCCGCCATGTCGAGCAGTTTCCACTCATGCAGTTTGCGGTGGAAGAAGGTGCTTTTGGCGAGCTGGTCGAGCGCCCATTGTTCGCTGCGGGTGTTGCCGGAGTCTGGAGTCATGGTCGGTTCGCTCCTGATGCTGGCGTTGTTCCTAATCTTACACCGCAGATGATGCGTGCGACAATTATCCCCCGTCCCCGTTTCTGTTCCTGTACTGCCGCAGAAGGGCGCGGGTTTCGTCCAGTGGGAGCGCATGCAGCGTGTTCCCGTCGCGGCCTGTGGTGGTGGTGGCGGCGACCAGCGCGTTCAAGATGGATTCTTCGATGCTCTCGACAGCGGCGGCGAATAGGGCGGTCATGCTTGCGCCGTCCTCGTTGAAGCGTTCGGCGGGCGCGGTGACGGTGGCGGGCGTATGCGACCAGCGCGAAGTGGTGCTGAAGGCGATGGCGAAATCCCCGCTGCCATCGGCGCATACCGTCCCCGTCCGCGCTAGACCGAAGGCCGCCCGCATCGCCAACCGCCCCAGCTGGCGCGAGTCCAGCGGCGCATCGGTGGCGAGTACCATCATGATAGACCCCGGCCCGGCCTGCGGCAGATGGTCGTGCAGGAAGTGGCGGCCTACCGGCACGCCCATCATCATCAGTTCGCCGCGTTCGCCGAAGTTGGTCTGCACCAGCGCCCCGATGGTGAAACGTCCATCCAGCACACGGCGCGAGGCCGTGCCGATGCCCCCTTTGAACTGGAAGCAGGCCGTTCCTGTGCCAGCGCCCACGCAGCCTTCCGCCACCGCCCCGCTGGAGGCCGACTCGATGGCCTGCCAGACGTGCGCCTCGTGGATGTGCCGTCCCTGAATGTCGTTGAGGAAGCCGTCGTTGCATTCGCCCACCACCGGATTGACCGTTCCCGTGTGGATGCCGATGTCGGGGTTGTGGCGCAGCATGTAACTAATGAGCGCATCGGCGGCGCGGCCTACGTTGAGCGTGTTGGTGAGGAGGATGGGCGTTTCGATCACGCCGCGTTCTAGCACCTGCTCGAAACCGCAGGCTTTGCCGAAACCATTGAAGGTGCGTGTGGCGGCGGCCACTTTGTCCTGAAACAGGCTGCCCCCGTGCGGCAGGATGGCGGTCACGCCCGTGCGGATGGGGCCAGCGCCGGGGACGAGGCGGCCTTCGCCCTCGATGCGCGTCACATGACTGACTAGCACGCCGGGGACATCGGTGATGGCGTTCCCTGCGCCAGCGGGCAGCGAACCGGGGATGAGGCCGAGATCACGGAAACGAACACTCATGGCGATAACCCTTTGTTCGGAGGATAACCGGTATGCTGTTCATCATGCCGCAAAAAGGTGCGGCGCTCAAGCGCATGGGAACGGCGGCAACGAAGATTTGACGTTCCGCGTGAACACGGTAGAATCAACGGACTAAACAAGGAAATGTGCCTTCATATTGTTGTTTCTATCCAGTGGCGTACTCCGCGTTAGCACACTAAAATGAATTTTGTCCGGCTGTTGTGGTCGGACTTCTGTTAGGGATATGGGTCTATGATGACGGATTCCGCACGCGATAACCTATCAGCGGTCTCGTCCGCTGTACCTGCGCTGGCAGGTAAATCCGCCCTGCGTCATTGGGGGCTGGTCGTGCTGACCGTCATCGTCCTTCTCCTCATCGCCGTTCTGCTGTACACCTATCAGAACGCTACCGCCGAGTCTCCGGTGATGGCGCTGTCCACCTTCGGGCCACTTAGCGAGTGGATGTCCGCACGTTCCGCTGAAGAAAACCCTCCCGCGCTGCTGGGACAATGGGCGCGTAGTCAGGCGTTGGCGGCGGGGCAAGACAGCCTAGACCCGACAACCATGAGCGACATCCTCCGCAAGGGGCTGGTGGCCTATCTGGGCGTGGCGCTGGCGGTGGGTATCGCGGGCGTGATCGCCCAGAGCCGCGAAGTGACGTGGACGCGGCGGGTGCTGCTGGTCACGTTGCTGGTGCTGGATTCGCTGGTGTTCGCCATCCCGCCGCTGGAGAACGAGCATTCGCAACTGACGCTGTTTGTGGCGATTGCGCTGCTGCTGGTGGTGCTGCTGTTCGCCCCCGGCAAGGTGAGCAAGTTTATGGGCGCGGTAGTGGTGTTCTCGTCGCTCATTCTGGTGTGGGAAGCGGCGAAAGCGGTGGGCGGCGCGGTGGATTACAAGATCACTGTCCCGCAACCGGGTTGGAACTACACCACGTATGCTTCGCTGGAAGAAATGCTGACGAATGTGCAGAACGGGACGATCAAAGTCGCCATCGTGGATGAGAACGATGTCGAAGACCTGATGGCTCCCTATCCCGAAGAAGGCGCG
>CAIVEA010000811.1 GCA_903904765.1 uncultured Chloroflexota bacterium | reverse complement strand
TGCGTGGGTTCTTGAGGATGACGCGGGCGAGGGCGATGCGCTGCTTCTCACCGCCACTCAGCCGGTAGCCGCGTTCGCCCACCACCGTATCATAGCCCCCCGGCAATCCGGTGATGAAGTCGTGAATATTGGCAGCGCGGGCGGCGGCTTCCAGTTCGCTCTGCGTGGCCTGCGGGCGGGCGTAGAGCAGGTTGGTGCGGATGCTGTCGTGGAACAGGTGCGTCTCCTGCGTGACCATGCCGATCTGCGACGCCAGCGAGTCCAGCGTGATCGTCCGCAGGTCGCGCCCATCCAGCCGGATTTGTCCTTCGGTGGGGTCGTACAGGCGCGGAATCAGATAGGTGAGCGTGGTCTTGCCCGCACCACTGGGGCCGACCAGCGCGGTCAACTGTCCCGGCTGAATGGTGAACGACACATCTTCCAGCGCCGTCTCCCGCGCCTGATGGGTGGGCGGGGCGGGTTTTTCGGGCTTCACGCCGGGGGCTTTCATCCCGCCAGAGCCGGAGAGCGACATCATCACGTTATCCATGCGCCCCGGACGGTTGACCGCCGAGAGCAGGTTTTCCTCTTTGACCTCGTAGCGGAACGAGACACGATCAAACACCAGTTCGCCGCGCACGTCGCTGATAGGCTCCGCGTTCGGCGCGTCGGTGATTTCCAGCGGCAGGTCAACCACCTCAAACACGCGCTCGAAGCTGACCATCGAAGTGGCAAAGTCTACCGGCGCATTGGTCAACGCTTGCAGCGGCCCGTACAACTGTGTGAGGTACGACCCGAAGGCGACAATCGTGCCGACGGTGAACACGCCATCTAGCACCAGATGACCGCCTACCCAGTACACCAGCGCCGTGCCGACCACGCTCACCAACCCGATCACCACGAAGAAGCGGCTGCCCCACACGGCCTGCGCGATGCCTGCGTCACGGACATCGGCGGCACGTACATCGAACCGCTGCACCTCGTCTTTGCCGCGCCCGAACAGTTTGACCAGCAGCGCCCCGCTAATGTTGAGCGTCTCATTCATCATGGCGTTCATCTGCGCGTTGTTTTCCATCTGCAAACGGGCGATGTCGCGCAGGCGGCTGCCCATGCGCCGCGCCACGAAGATGAAGAACGGCAGCACCATAATCCCCATCAACGTCAGCCGCCATTCCATCGTGAGCATGACGGCTAACGTTGCGATCACGGTGATGATGTTGGTGATGATGTCCACAATCGTGCTGCTGATCGCCCGCTGCGCCCCGACCACGTCATTATTCAGGCGGCTCATCAGTTCGCCCGTTTTGGTGTTGGTGAAGAAACGGATGGACATGCGCTGCATGTGCTCGAACAGGCTGACGCGCAGATCGTAGATCACGCCTTCGCCCACGTTGGAGTTCACTTTGCGCTGATACACGCGGATCAGGCCAGTGATGACGGGTAGCGCCACCAGCGCCAGCGCCAACAGGTTCAAGCGCCCCACATCGCCGTTGGGCAGCGCGTTGTCAATCAGGTCACGGAAGATCAGCGGGTTGAGCAGCCCCAGACCGGTGGTGACGAGAATCGTCAGCAGCAGCATGACGATCTGCCCTCGATACGGGCGGGCATAGCCGAGGACGCGCTTGAGCAGCGCCCGACTGACTTTTTTCTGACGGGCTTCGTCGTCGCCCCAGATGTACATCCCCCAACCGCCGCCACCGCCGCCGTGAAACATAGCTTTTCCCTTCGCCTGTCGTTGTGCCATTCTGTCGTATTGCATGCTGTTCAGCATAGCGCAGACGGGGGCGGCTGCCTACTGCACGAAGGGTTAGGGCGAGGGCTTATTGGAGATGGACGATTGCGAGGAATTGTGCGGCAGTGAGGATGAGAATTTGTTCGTAGCGACCAAGTTCGGTCAAGTCTTTATCGCCGCTGACGATATGTGTTGCATTTCCTCCGACAGCGGTCATAAGGATAATCTGATCCTTAGCATCCCGTACAATCGTGTGTGGAATCTCCGCTATTGGTACAATTTTTGCCATATTGCAGTACAGGTTGATGAGTTGGTCGATCGAGCGATTTTTCGCCTGCAAGCGTACTGCAAATTTTGGCTTACGCAGTGTGGCTTCTAGTTCAGCAATAATTGCATCTGAAGTCAGCAGCGGGATACC
>CAIVEA010000810.1 GCA_903904765.1 uncultured Chloroflexota bacterium | reverse complement strand
TTGAACCCTCAACCCCAACCCTTCTCCCTCAGGGCGAAGGGAGTAAGACCAACAGATGCGTCTTGCTTCCCCTCTCTATAGCGGTACTCCGCGTGATGGAGAGGGTGATTAGCCGAGGGAATTTACGCTTGCGCGCCGTAGGCGTTCCCTCGGCTAATCAGAGGGGTGAGGTTTTATGGTATAGTTACCGCATCTTCGACTCTGGCAAGCGGCAGGTGGGATGATGCGCGATCCTCGAATTGAAGCGGTTGAAAGACGGCGGCGCTGGCTGCGTATCGGTCTGTTCGTCATCATCCTCGGCACGCTCCCGTTCTACGCGCTCGGCTTCATCCTGTGGGGGACTGCGCCGCGCCATGCCGGGGCGATCAGTACGCCCCTCGCCAGCCTGACACCCATCGGCGCAGGCGTAACCGTCACGGCGGGGCTGCCCACCTTCACGCCCATGTCACTCACCATGACCAGTTCCAGCCCGCTGCTGCCCACGCCGCTGCAATTCGTCCCGCTGCCGGCGCTGCCCACCGTCACGCCGTTCGGGGCGCTCCCCACAACAGTCTTCATCCCCACCAGCACCCTTGCGCCGTCGCTCACGCCCTTCCCGACGCTGACCGCCGCGCCCACGCTCACGCCCATTCCGGCTTTCACCAATACACCGCTGCCACCGCTGCCCACCGAAACACCGACGTGGACACCCACGTTCACCGAAACGCCGACGGCCACCAATACCGAGGTATTCGTGCCGCCATCCGAAACGCCGCTGCCTTTTGACCCGCCCACCGCTGACCCCGGAACGCCCAGCGGAGGATGATGCGGTTTCGACACACAGGAGATGAAAATTGTTTGATCTGAAAGCGCACTTAAAAACGCTGGTGGAGGCACACGCCCCCAGCGGTCACGAAGCCCCGCTGCGGGCCATCGTGGCACAGGCATGGGATGGGCTGGTCGCCCGCACCGAGCAGGACAAACTCGGCAGCCTGATCGGGATTAAGCCGGCCACGCGGGCGATTAACCCGCCGCGCAAGATCATGCTGGCCGCCCACATGGACGAGATCGGCATGATGGTGCGGGATGTGGTGGATGGCTTCATCTACCTGCACCGCATCAGCGGCGTGGATAACCGCGTGATGATGGCGCAGCCGGTGCGCGTGCATGGGCGCGAATCGCTGCCCGGCATCGTCGCCAGCGTGCCGCCGCATCTGCTGCCCGCCGCTGCCCGCAAGAAGTACCCCAGCTTCGATGAGTTGATCGTGGATGTGGGACTGCCCGCCGCCGATGTCGAGCGACTGGTGCGGATTGGCGACCTTGTGACAGTGGATGTGCCGATGATTGATCTGAACGGCAAGCGCGTGGCGGGAAAGGCGATGGATGACCGCGCCTGTTTAGCCGCCGTCACCGCCTGCTTGCATCACCTACAGGGGATGCACCACACATGGGATGTGTACGCCACCGCCACCGTACAGGAAGAAACTGGCCTGTATGGGGCGACCACCGCCGCGCACTTCATCGCGCCCGATATTGCGATTGCGCTGGATGTGTGTTTCGCGCCGCAGGCCGGCGTGGACGCGGACGACGCGAAAGAGATGGGCGGCGGGCCGTGCATCGGCATCGGGCCGAACTTCCATCCCAAACTGGTCGAGAAAATCAAGGCCGTCGCCCGCGATTACGAGATCAAGCTGCAAGATGATGTGATTCCGGGCGCAAGTGGCACGGATGCGTGGTCCATTCAGGTGGCACTGGAGGGCATCCCCACCGCGCTGCTGGAAGTGCCGCTGCGGAATATGCACTCGCCCGTTGAGACGGTTGATCTGCGCGATATTGAACGCGCCGGACGGCTGCTGGCACAGTTTATCGCCAGTTTGGACGCGGATTTCATGGCGGCTGTCGAATGGCCGACAGCGCCCGCCGAGGAAGGCAAAGCCTGATGAACGACACCCAATTCTTCAAACAACTTTCGGAGACGGTGGGCGTTTCCGGCAAAGAAGATGCCGTCCGTGACCTGATTCTGAACGAAATCCGCGACCATGTGACCAGCCTGCGCGTGGACGCGCTCGGCAACATCACCGCCGTCAAGAAGGGCAAGGGGCGGGGCAGACCGCGCCTGATGCTGGATGCCCACATGGACGAGATCGGCCTGATGGCGACGGGCATCGAGGGCGACGGCCTGATCCGCTTCACCAACATCGGCGGCGTGGATGAGCGCATCCTGCCCGGCCTGCGCGTGAAAGTGGGCGATAATGCCATCCCCGGCGTGATTACATGGACACCCATCCACAAGAACCGTGACCAGAGCGCGGTGGCACTGAAGAACCTGCGGATAGACATCGGCGCAAGCACCCGTGACGAGGCCGGCGGCAAGGTGAAGGCTGGTGACCGCATCGCCTTCGACAGCTACTTCGCCGAAATCGGCGCGACCATGCTGCGTGGCAAAGCCTTCGATAACCGCGTGGGTTGTGCGCTGCTGGTGGATGTGCTGAAGGGCGGCCCTTACGCGGTGGATGTGCTGGCGGCCTTCACGGTGCAGGAAGAAATCGGCCTGCGCGGGGCGCGGGTGGCGGCCAAAATCCTGAATCCCGATGTGGCGCTGGCGCTGGAAGGCACAACGGCGAACGATCTGCCGAATCCAGTGGCGGAAGCCGACGACACGCTGGGCGTGAATCCCACCTGCCGTTTGGGGGCAGGGCCGGCGCTGACCGTGATGGATCGCAGCATGATCGCACACCCCAAAGTGTTGTCGTTCGTGCGGACGACGGCGGCAGCACAGGGCATTCCGGTGCAGATCAAGACGATGATCGGCGGCGGAACGGATGCCGGGGCGATTCACACCTCCGGTGCGGGCGTGCCTTCCGGCGTGATCTCGGTGCCGTGTCGCTACATCCACAGCCCGACGGCCTATTTGAACCGTGAGGACTACGCCGCCACGCTGCGGTTGCTGCAAGCCATCCTCACCGATTTGAAATGGGAACACCTGAAAGATTGAGAAAACAAAACGGGGCGGAGATTGCTCCCCGCCCCGTTTGAATATTCAGACCGTGTGCGAACTACGGATTGTAGTAAGCGCCGCTGCCCTGAATCTTGAAGGTGAATTCCACCCACTTGTTGTATTCATCATAGCCGATCAGCTTCAGGCTGTTTTCGACATAGCGCAGGTCGCCGGGGAAGGTGCCTTCGCCATCGAACACGATGAACAGGCGGGACATGCCGTAGCTGGCGATGATGCCGCCTTCCGGCGCAACTTCGACATTCGAGTCAGTTTCGCGCGAGGTGGCGATGGCGGCATCAATGTCGGCCTGCGACCACTTACCCAGCGAGACACCGCGCTTGTTCAGCAGTTCGCAGCCCTTGCCCTTGTAGCAGAACATGCTGTCGCCACCCATGTTGTTGTCCGGCGAGGGATTCATACGACCATCTGCCGAAACCGCACCCACAAACGCGAACAGAACCGCCACGATTACCATCACACGAACGAGATTGTGCTTCATTCTCAAAACCTCCTATACAGATTTACAATCTAATGCTAACGCAAAAAGAACAATCTAAAAGGGATTTTTCGTGAATTCTACGTAAATTATCCCGTGCATATTGTTTAATTTTGTAAATTTCAATCAAACCATAAATACGGGTTTTGGGATTTCGTGAGCGCAATAGCTTTATGTGCGCTATTCTGATGAGATATATTAGAATCAAATGGGGGGTGGGAAATTGTTCCCGCCCTGATTGAAATCCTAGACCGTGTGCAACCGCTACTCAGTTTCTGCACACCCGGTCTTGTCCAACCCCATGCCGCACTCTTTCAATGCCATGCAGCACCGCCTTGACCAAACTATCCTCTTATGGCATCGTGTTCATGAGAAATGATTTTCTTGAAGTATTTTTTCGTGCCTCATTTCTGCTGAAAGTCGTTTTTTCCACAAAGAGCCAAACCGCAATGATATGGTTTGTGTCGTCCCAAAACTGTCCCTCGAACGTAGCGAATAGAGGCCTCCGGGATACTTTACGTTTATTTTCATCTGGTGAAGCAGGGGTATACGATGACCAAACGTGTTTTTGAACAGGCTGATTTGTTCCGTTTCCAGTACGTCACCGAGGCACAACTAGACCCGCAGGGGCGCTATGTGGTGTACACGCTGATGCGGACGGACGAAGGGCGAGATCAGGAGTTTTCCAACCTGTGGTTGCACGATCTGGAAGCGGGCAGCGCCTTGCAGTTGACCTTCGGGGACTGGGCGGATTACGCGCCCGCGTGGTCGCCGGATGGAAGCGCCATCGCATTCCTGTCCAGCCGCGACGGAAAGCCTCAGATTTATCGCCTGTCGCTGCGCGGCGGCGAGGCACAGCGGTTGACCACGCTGGAGCAGGGTTGTGCCGGAGCATTATTATGGTCGCCGGATGGCGGCAAGCTGGCATTCGCGGCAGCCCGCCCGCAGCCCTGCAACCTCACGCAGCCTTACACCATCCACCGCACCATTTACCGCTTCGATGGAATCGGCTTTGTGGAGAATTTTGTCAAAAATCTTTACGTCCTTGATCTGGCCTCCGGTCAAGTAGGGCAGCTCACGCATGACGACTGGAATCACACGCCGTTGTCGTGGTCGCCGGATGGGGCGGAAGTGCTGATGCTGGCGGGCATGAACCCCGATTCGCTCTATCCCACCTCCTCGCTGGTGACGGTGAACAACGCCGGAGAACAGCGCACCGTCCTCAGCAGTGCGTGGGGCGGCATCCAGAACGCAGTCTGGTTGCACGATGGGCGAATCGCGTTTGCGGGCGTGCCAGAAGGTAAACTGTACGGCTCGAAAGGCGACCTGTGGGTGATGAACGCCGACGGCAGCGCCATCGAATGCCGCACCACCTCACTCTCTACCGGCATCAGTGGACGTATGCACGACGATCTGCCTGTGTTCTGGAATTTGAGCGCCCCGGTCATCCTGCCCGCCGCCGGACACCCGGACGCGGTGGTCAGTGTTCAGCAGGGCGGCGAGATTCATCTGATGGCGGTGGCGCTGCAAGGCGCGGAGTCCATACGAACGCTGACCAGCGGTGAACGCACCTGTTTGGCGCTGGGGCGTTCGGGGGACAAGGTGGCCTTTGGCATCTCCACGCTGTTCGACCCCACACAACTGGCGGTGCTATCACTGGTGAATGGCGCAGAAGCGCACCTGACTGACCTGAACCGCGCCTTGCTAGACAGCATTACCATGCCGGAGTTACGCCACATTACCTGCACCAGCAGCGATGGTGCATCCGTCGAAGGCTGGATACTGCTGCCACAGGGCGAAGCGCCCTTCCCGACGGTACTGCACATTCACGGCGGCCCACATGCCGGCTACGGTCACGCTTTCCACTTCGACTATCACATTCTGGCGGGGGCGGGCTATGCAGTGCTGTTCCTGAACCATCGCGGTTCAACAGGTTACGGCGACACCTTCGCCACCATCATCAACCGCGATTGGGGGCATCTGGACTACGACGACCTGATGGCCGGTGTGGATGAAGGGATTCGTTTGGGGCTGGTGGATGGCGACCGGCTGGGCTGCACGGGCATTTCGGGCGGTGGCTACCTGTCGTGCTGGATTGTGGGGCAGACGCAACGCTTCAAAGCAGCTGTGCCGGAGGCGGCGGTCACGAATTTCGTCAGTTTCTACGGTACGAGCGACATCGGACCAATGTTCGCGCCCCGCGAACTGGGCGGCAAGCCGTTCGAGGTTCCAGAAATATACACCCGCTGTTCGCCCATTACCTACGCGCACCGTTGCACCACGCCCACCCTGCTCATCGTGGGCGAGGCCGATCACCGCTGTCCAGCAGAACAAACCGAACAGTTCTTCACCACGCTCAAGGCCAACGGTTGCACCACCGCCCTGCTGCGCCTGCCCAACAGCTCGCATGATGGCACGGCGATGGGGCCGTTCGCCTCACGGCGGGCGCGCAACGGCGCGGTGCTAGGGTGGATGAACCGTTACGTGCGCGGGATGGAAGAGTAATGAACTTTCTTCCGTAGGGACATTTCGCAGATCGTGTCCTTGAGAGAGATGCGGGCAGACATGGCCTGCCATGTCCCTACGAAAACAAGTCCTGCTGTAGGGCGATTCCCCGCTATTTGTTCATAAACGGACGCACGTCCGCATTTCTAACGACCTTCTAATAGACAGCCCACAAAATCCGTTGTATTCTTCACTTTGTAAACGGACTGTAGTCCGGTTAGTCACTAGCGATAGCAAAGAAAAGGGATAACACGAACATGGCTCAGTACAAGTTGGATGCGGCGCACAGCGCAGCGGAATTCTCGGCCCGTCACATGATGATTACCACCGTGCGCGGCGGCTTCAAGACCGTCAACGGCACGCTAAATTTTGATGCTCAGAACCCCGCCGCCTCGTCGGTGGAAGCGGTGATCGAAGTCAACTCCATGTCCTCGACGGGCGTGGCTGACCGCGACGCGCACCTCAAGAGTCCCGATTTTCTGGATGCCGCCCAGTATCCCACCATCACCTTCAAGAGCACGAAGGTTGAAGCGAACGGCAGCGACAAAGCGAAGATCACGGGCGACCTGACCATCCGCAACGTTACCAAGTCGGTAGTGCTGGATGCGGAATTCCTCGGCGAAACCAAGAGTCCCTTCGGCGATGTGCGTGCGGGCTTCACCGCCACCACCAAGATCAACCGCGAAGACTTCGGTCTGACGTGGAACATGGCGCTGGAAACCGGCGGTTGGCTGGTGGGCAAAGACATCAGCATTACGCTGGATGTCGAAGCCATCAAGGCCTAAGTACAGCGAATCTGAGCGCCAGACTAGAAACGGTGTGCGCTGGTTGACATTCGGAATGCAGTCCGTTACACTGGAAACGTTGGGAACAGTTGACGGAAAGTATTCACAGAATCATGATCTATACCTGCGCGTGTTGTTGTCTGAAGCGGGGGCGTTGACCACACTTCAGATGACTAGCCAGTAACCAAGCGGCGCTTTTAGAGGCCAGCAGCAAGTCAAGAAGCGTGGGCGCGTCCCTGAGAGGATGACGACCCGCGCTTTTTGTTTTGTTGCTGGCCTTTTTTTGTAAATGACGCTGCGATGAACCAAACCGACGAATGTGCATAAGCAATCAAGGAAATCGTAATGGCGCTTCGCAACATTGACCTCGACACCCTGCCCGTGATTGAGTCCACCGGCATCGAAAAGCTGATCGGCAATACGCCGCTGCTGGCCTTTCGGCGCGTGACGGCGCACCTGCCCGCCGATGTGCAGGTGTTCGCCAAAGCCGAGTGGACGAACCCCGGTGGCAGCGTCAAAGACCGGGCGGCTGCCAACATCATCCGTGAGGCGGAACGCAGCGGCAAGCTGACGCACGACAAAATCCTGCTGGATAGCACCAGCGGCAACACCGGAATCGCCTATGCCATGATCGGCGCAGCGAAGGGCTACCGCGTCACGCTGTTCCTGCCGCAGAACGCCAGCCCGGAACGGGTGGCGATCCTCCGCGCTTACGGCGTGGACATCCGCTTCACCGACCCGCTGGAAGGCTCGGACGGGGCGATCCGCGCGGTACGCGAACTGGCCGCAGCCGAACCGGACACCTATTTCTATGCCGATCAATACAGCAATCCGGCCAACTGGCAGGCGCACTACCTGACCACAGGCGTAGAAATCTGGCAGCAGACGGGCGGGAGCGTGACGCATTTCGTGGCGGGCTTGGGGACGAGTGGCACATTGATGGGAACAGGCCGCCGCCTGAAGGACTTCAACCGCGATGTGCAGATTGTTTCGCTGCAACCGGACTCACCGTTTCACGGGTTGGAAGGGCTAAAGCACATGCCCACCGCCATCCAACCGGCCATCTACGACTCGGCTTTTGCCGATCGCAACATCGGCATCAGCACCGAGGCCACCTATGCGATGGCGCGGCGGCTGGCGCGTGAAGAAGGCTATCTGGTGGGCATTAGCTCGGCGACGGCGCTGGTCGGGGCGCTGCAAGTAGCGGAAGAACTGGCGGTGCGCGGCGAAGCGGGTGTGGTGGTGACGCTGTTCCCGGACAACGCCTACAAGTACCTGAGCGAGAGCTTCTGGCACACGGGGTCATAATACCGTTCGCGCCATCTACCTCACCCCTTGTTCTCGTAGGGACACGACGCATGTCGTGTCCCTACGGATACACAGCCGTCATCTTACACACTTCATCATGAGGGAGAAGGATGATTTAGGGATGAGGGTTTACTTCCCCGCCGCCAGCGTGCGCTGAATCTGGTCAATGTGATCTTCGCCATGCTTGGCATAGCTCTTGAGAATGTGTTCCACCGTCACTTCTTTATCCGGGCGCACGCCCACCCGCGACCACTGATTATCCGCCAGATTCTCGAACAAGGCGCACCAGCGGGCATGCAGGCCGCGAAGCAGCGCCAGCGAATCCGAGACATCTGCGGCGCTCGCATCCGGCAATTTCGCCCATTCGTCCTGATCGTAGGGTTTCAGCGGCGGGCGGTCTTCGGTCAGCATCAGGCGAACACGGATATAAGCGTTCATGTGCGAATCGGCCAAATGGTGGACGTTCTGCGCCACCGTCCATTCGCCGGGAATAGTGACGGCAGTCATCTGGGCGGGCGTTAACGGCTGTACCAGCGCCGCGATTTGATCGGGCAAGCGGCGCAGGCGGGCGATGCAATCCTGACGTTCGACCAGTGTGAGCATGATACACCTCTCCTCTCAACCTTGTGAGCCTTCATGCTACCCCATCTCAACGCACACGACCAGACAGTTAGGCAAGCTAGGATATGGGGGTGAGGACTTCAGGCGCATATCAAACGTGCGCGGTCAGCCAGTTCACCAGATCGGCGATGACCATATTCTGAATCGTCTCGTTGTGGATTTCGTGATACAGCCCCGGATAAATCTTGAGCGTCTTATCCATCGCGCTCACGCCGCCGTGCAAAATCTGGCTGCCGGAGGGCGGGCAAAGCGCATCACTGCCGCCGTGAACGATGAACATCGGCATCTTCAGATTGCTCATCCGCGCTCTGATGTCGCGGCTGACGTGCAGAACATGGTAGCCCATGCGGGCGCGGGGGTTCTGGTGGTCGTTCAGCGGGTCTTGCTCGTAGGCTTTGACCGCCGCCGCGTCAGTGGAGAGGAACTTGGGCGGTAACGAAGAAATCTGCGTTTTGGGTGCGATGCTGTTCAGCAGGGACGCGGCCCACACCAGCAGCTTGGCAGTATGCGCTTCCAAATCCAGCGGCGTGCCAGAGACGATCATCCCGCGCAAATCTGCGCCTGCCCGCAGCGCGTAACTCAAGCCGATCATTGTGCCGAGGCTGTGGCAATAGACGAACAGCGGCGTGCCGGGGTGCGCGGCTTTCACGCTTTCGGCATATTGCTCAAGATCACGCACCGCATGATCGAAAATGTCGAAATAGGCGCGTTCGCCTTCGCTGCGCCCATGCCCGTGATGGTCGAGGCCATACAGCGCGAAACCAGCGGCATTGAAGGCGGCGGCCACATGCGCGTAACGTCCGCTGTGTTCGCCCAGCCCATGCACCACGATGACCACCCCGCGCAGATTCCCATCCGGCAGCCATGCCTGCGTGTAAATCTTCAGGCCATTCGCCGCCGAAACAAAACTACTTTCGCTGTGAGCCATTATTCAATCTCCTTCAAAAAGTGCTTACGCTCTAATATTCCGGCCCTGCCGACTCATCATCATCCAGCGTTAGCGGCACATCCAGCCGCAGCCATGTGCGCCCCACGCGGAACAAACTGCCCGGACGCAGGCTAATACGGCCTTTGATGGAGGCTTTGTCGCGCTCTACGAACGTCCCGTTGCGGCTGTTGTCGTCCTGAAGCCAGAAGCCGAGCATATACGGGTTTTCCACCGAATCCGTCGCCGTAACCGGAATGGCGAGAATGCCCAGATGGGCATGTACCCGCGAGGCCTGACTGTCAAAATTGAGGTGAATGTCGCAGCCTTCGCGCCGCCCGATGAGCAGCACTCGTTCCTCGCCCGGTTCAGGCTGGTCGAATGTGAGCGTCTTGCCATCCAACGGGCCACTCATATAGGTGATCGAGATTTCCTTCGCCATGCCGCGTCCTCGTGCCGATGTCATTCAAAACCATGCAGAGTGTACCCAACAACCTATCCTCTGCCCAAACTGAGAATTGAAGTCTATGATTGTCCGCTATCCGGTTCACACATATAATAAAATCTGTTACTATGAATGCGGCTTTCATATCGAAGGAATAGGGTTATGCAAGACTACGAACAGATCTCCCGGTTTTTACACACCGTTCCGCTGTTCGCGGGGCTGGAACCTAAACAGATGGCGCGGTTGGCGCGTCGCTTCTCCGAACGTGCTTACGGGGCTGGTGAAACCATCGTCAATCAGGGGTCGCTGGGCATCGGCCTGTTCGTCATCGAAACCGGGCGGGCGGATGCCATCCGTATGCATCCTGATGGCAGCAAGCAGGTGATGAACCAGCTTGGTCCAACCGATTTTTTCGGTGAATTGTCGCTGCTGGATGATGCACCGCGCACCGCTTCGGTGGTCGCAACCGAGGACATGAAGTGTTTGATCCTCACGCAGTTGGATTTCATGTCCGCCCTGCGCGAAGATATTGAAATCCCGATTGTGATGCTCAAAGAGATGAGCAAACGCTTCCGTCGGGTGATGGACAAGATGTAGTTTTTACGGCTGGAATCAACAGGGGTATGGACAGCATCCATACCCCTGTTTTTTTGTGTACCGCGCAGGCGTTTAGCTCTGCGCCGCATTCCCGCCGTTGTCGGACATGCTGTTGACCATTTTTTGCGCCAGCGAGTTTAACTCCATCGGCAGCACAAACTTGGTAGACGGGCTAGAACCCACCTGCTTGAGCGTTTCTAGGTATTGCAGCGTCATAGTGTTGGTATCCACACCCCTCGCCTGTTCCGCGATGGCTTGCAGCGCCGCCGCAAAACCCTGCGCCTTCAGTACCTGCGATTGGCGCTGACCTTCGGCCTCGAGGATTGACCGCTGCTTCTCGCCTTCTGCCCGCAGAATGGCCGCCTGCTTCTCGCCTTCCGCCACCGCGATAGAGGCTTCCCGTTCGCCGCTGGCGCGGGTGACGGTGGCACGGCGTTCGCGCTCGGCGCTCATCTGGCGGTTCATGGCATCCTGTACTTCACGCGGCGGCTTGATCTCGCGAATTTCCACCGTCGTCACCTTCATGCCCCAGCGTTCGGTGATTTCGTCCAGCTTGATACGCAGCGTGTCGTTGATGTGTTCGCGCTTCGCCAGCACATCGTCCAGCGTAAGATCACCGATCACGGCGCGTAGGGTGGTGGTAGCGATGTTGACTGCCGCGCTCACCACATTATCCACTTGCAGCACAGCCAGTTTTGGCTCCACCACGCGGTAGTACACCAGAAAGTCAATGTCAATCGGGGCATTGTCGCGGGTAATGCCGGTCTGCGACGGAATATCGAGGAAGCGTTCGCGCACGTCCACCTTCCGCACCTGCTCGACGAACGGAATCACGAATACGATGCCGGGGCCGCGTGTGCCAGCATACCGCCCCAACGACAGCACCACGAGGCGCTCGGTTTCGGGGACGATGCGGATCATGCGCGAGATGATCCAGAACAGCAGCAGGATGACGAAGATCAATAGAATAATCGCACTCGAACCACCAAAAAGTTGATCGCCCATTCTCTTCCCTCCGGTTAAAGTTGTTCAGGGGTCGGATTCCGGTGTTTGACCCCTTCCACCATCAATTGAAGCCCTTCCCGCCCGCGCACGATGACCTCATCTCCAGCTTCCAGCGGATACGCACAGGCCGCCGTCCACTCCTCGCCGCGCACATTCACGTTGCCAATGTGGAGCTTGCCCACCGGATGCGAGGCTTTGCTGACGCGCCCTGTCGCCCCCATCAGTTGCCCATCATCATTGATGACCGCGCTCTGCTGCTTGGAGCGTTTGAGCAGCGGCATCAGCGCGAAATGGTGATACACCCACGCCACACCCACTGTGAACAATATGAGCCACCATGCGACAGGCATCGTGTTGAAGAGCAGGAACGCGCCCAACGCTTGCACCAGCAGGCCGACGACTGCCACACGCGCCACACGCGGCAAGAACAGGGGTGTGAGATGGAAGCTGAGCAGGCCGATAATCACCAGCAGCACGCCCAGCCAATTCACGGGGAGATTGCTGAACAGCAGCAGCGCCCCGCCCACTAGACCGAGCGCGACAATTTCCATCGCCCCCGTGCCGGGGACGTAAACTGCCATCACCGCCGCCCATAAGCCGAGGACAAGCACGAAATACACGAGACCGGGGTCGGACAAAACGGATGTGAACACAGGAACTCCTTTTAGCACACACCCACACTTGTCATTATAAGACATTTAATGTTTTGTGCGCCCCCCTTGTCTGTGGGGGGATATTCGCACCCCGCTGCTCACCTGTGTTAGACTCGGAAGGGTGTGACCGCTGCGGAATGAGCATCTACGAAGGATGCAGCGGTGAGGGGAAAGGGGTTGCGCCATGCCTGACCGCGACCAGTTGGA
>CAIVEA010000809.1 GCA_903904765.1 uncultured Chloroflexota bacterium | reverse complement strand
TTCGTCTGGGGGCGCTGTGGCGTGTGGATGAAATGGTCACCGCGCTCCAGCATTGTGCCGATGCGTTCCGCGCAAAGGCCAAGGAATGGGACGACATTACCAAGAGTGGTCGCACACACTTGCAGGACGCTGTGCCGATCCGTCTGGGTCAGGAAGTGGGCGCGTGGGCGAAGGCTATCGAGCGCAACATCGTCAAGATTCAGCAGGCGGCTGAAGGGCTGCGGCGGTTGGGCATCGGCGGTACGGCGAACGGAACGGGCTTGAACGCGCATCCCGAATACCATGCCCGCATGGTGCAAAAGCTGAGCCAGATCAGTGGCTTGAAGCTGTACGAATCGGACGACCTGTTCGAGTCCATGCAGTCTATGCAGGACGCGGTGTTCTTCTCCGGTTCGATCCGTTCGGTGGCTCAGGATTTGGTGCGTATCGCCAACGATATTCGCTTGCTGGCAAGCGGCCCCACCACCGGCCTAGCGGAAATCACCTGCCCGCCGGTGCAGCCCGGTTCTTCGATCATGCCCGGTAAGGTGAATCCGGTGATGGCTGAAATGCTGGATATGGCGATGTTCCATATCATGGGCAAGGATTTGACCGTGATGATGGCAGCGCAGGCCGGACAGTTGGAACTGAACGTGATGATGCCCATCATCGCGCACAACTTGTTTGAAGCCATGCACGTCATGATTGGCGCGGTGAACGCCTTCACCGATAAGTGCGTGGTGGGCTTGATCGTCAACCGCGAGAAGGCCGAAGGCTGGCTGGCGAAAAACCCGATTCTGGTGACGGCACTCAACCCGATCATCGGCTACGAGAAGGGCGCTGAAGTGGCGAAGAAGTCGCTGGCGGAAAACCGCAGCATCAAGGACATTGTGACCGATCTTGGCTATATGTCCGAAGCAGATGCAGCGAAGGCGCTGGATGCCCGCAAGATGACTGAAGGCGGCATTCAGGGCATTAGCGGCGGCGGCTAGTCCTTCCCGTCTACTATTTACCATACGCTCACCCCGCTGGTCTGTTCCGGCGGGGCGAGTGTAGGTGTGTGTATAGACATCTGAACACACAGCGCAACACGACAATTTGGGTAACAGGTTGGAATCCGGTATACTTCAATTGTCCAAATTGTTCAGATTATCACAGGTCTAAGGTCAGCAGTGGCAAACCGTCGAATCGGGAAATACGAGATTCTGGAACGGCTGGGGCGTGGCGGGATGGCGGAAGTCTATCGCGCCCGCGATGTGAATCTGGATCGCTTTGTGGCGGTCAAGATTCTGCATGCGTTCCTCGCAGATGACCCCGAATTTATCTCCCGATTTGAACGGGAAGCGCAGAACATCGCCAAGTTGAAGCATCCTCATATCGTTCAGGTCTATGATTTTGACAAAGACCCGGATAGTGACAACTACTACATGGTGATGGAACTGGTGGACGGCGTGACGCTGAAAGATCGGCTGATTGCGGCTGCCGAGCGCGGAAAACTGCTGCCCTTTGCCGAGGCGCTGCGTGTGCTGCGCGATTCGGCCAGTGCATTAGGTTACGCACACAGTCGTGGCATGATTCACCGCGATGTGAAGCCTGCCAACTTGATGCTCGACCACGACAACCGTGTGGTGCTAACGGATTTCGGCATCGCCAAAATTTTGACCGGCGCACAGTTCACCGCCAGCGGCGGGATGGTCGGTACGCCAGCCTATATGTCCCCGGAGCAGGGGTTGGGCGAGCCGGGTAACGAAAGCTCCGACCTGTACTCACTGGGCGTGATTCTGTATCAGTTGACGACGGGCAAATTGCCTTACGAGGCGGATACTCCGCTTGCGACTATCCTCAAGCATCTCAATACGCCGATTCCCTTGCCACGCTCACTGAATCCCGCGATTCCTGAAAGTGTCGAAAAGTTGATTCTGAAGGCGATGGCGAAAGAGCCAGCAGACCGCTATCAGAATGCGGCAGAGATGATCGAGGATATTGACCGCATCAGCCGGACGCTGAATGCTGATTCGGGGGCGGAGCAGGATAGCATTGTTGTGCCTGAGCCGGACTCTGATCGTGCGCCGATCACGCTACCGCTGACGGAGACGCAGAAGGCCGCTGCCGCTGCC
>CAIVEA010000808.1 GCA_903904765.1 uncultured Chloroflexota bacterium | reverse complement strand
CGATCACCGCGCTGGCGGAGCATGTCATGAGCTATATTCCGCCCAAAGACGGCGCACAACTGCAAAACCCGATTCGTTTTGAGGGAGAGGTTGTGCAGAGTATCCCAATGGTGGTGGATTAATGTCATTGATAATGTAAATGCCCCGTAAAGATGGTTAAAATGTGGGCATGAATGTGGTCAATCGCTCATTCGGGAGGAGTCGTTAGGGTACATCTATGGCTAACAATGTGTTGTCGAACCTGCACTACAGCTACATGGACAAAATTCGTCACTGGCACAGCGAGTCCGAACGCTACACGGGCGGAGATGCGCTCTACACCGCCATTGAGAACGGTTGGACGATGGGCGAGGTCGTTGGCTACGAGGATTACGAACGCGCTGGCATGGAAGGCGTGATCGCGGTCTACTACTTTGAACTGGTGCGCGGATCGGAACGCCTGACGATGCCGGTTTTGAACAACCCGTTTATTCGCCGTCTTATCAAGGAATCGGGCGTGAAACCCGTCCCGATGCCGAAGGTCGTCAAGACCGACCAGCGCACGGCGTAAGCTGAAGGCAGTACAACTAGTATCAAACGGGCGCGGGTGACTGCGCCCGTTTGCATTCCTACCCCCACGCAGCGCATACGGCGGCGGCGCGGCGCACCGTCTCGGTGTGTATATCCACAATGTCGTTCACATCACGGGCATAGCCGCCGGCCATCGTCACTGCGACGGGCAACCGCTGCTGCTGGCACAGTTCCAGCACGAAGCGATCCCGCGCCGCCAGCCCCGCTTTGCTCACCTTCAAGCGCCCCAGACGATCCCCGCTGAAGGGGTCTGCCCCGGCAAGGTAAATAGCAAGGTCGGCATGCGCCAGCGCCAGCGCCCGCTGTATCCCTTCTTCCAGCATGTCCAGATACACTTGATCTTCGGTGTTGTCGTCCAATTCCACATCCAGATCGCTGCGCTGCTTGTGGAACGGGAAGTTCTTCGCGCCGTGTATCGAGAAGGTGAAAATGGTCGGGTCGTCGTTCAGGATGAGCGCCGTGCCGTCCCCCTGATGCACATCGCAATCCAACACTACGATGCGCCGCGCCCGCCCTTCGGCCTGCATCGCCC
This sequence comes from uncultured Chloroflexota bacterium, assembly GCA_903904765.1. The sequence goes on along the minus strand of CAIVEA010000808.1, from coordinate 621 downwards.
GCGCCGCCACCGCGCTATCGTTAAAGACGCAGTAGCCCGCGCCGAAATCCCGTGCGGCGTGATGCGTGCCGCCCGCCAGATTGACCGCCACGCCGTCCTCCAGCGCGGCACGGCAGGCGGCGATGGTCGCACCGGACGAGCGCCGCGAACGTTCGACCATTGCTTCTGACCACGGGAAGCCGATGCGCCGGATTTCTTGTTTGCTCAACTGTCCGCCCACCACACGCCCCACATAGTCGGCATCGTGGGCGCGCAGCAGGTCAGCATCGCTGGCGGGGGCGGGGACGTGCAAATCGTCAGCTGCCACAAGCCCCTCGCGCATGATGCGCTCCCGCAGCAGGGCGTACTTGCTCATCGGGAAGCGGTGGTCGGGCGGCAGCGGCAGGACGAAATGATCGGTATAAAAGGCGCGCATAAATCTCCAGAGAAGATGTTAACCCGATTCATGATCGTGCAAAGTGCATGAAAAACAAAACGTAACAATTCATACTTTCTTGGGGAAAAACGAACGTGCGTTCGTCCATTATTGTGATTGGTCAGATACGCTCGTATGAAACTATTGTATAGTGAATCAAAAGGTGATTCGGCACTCTCCGTCACAATTGCATCCAACACAAGGTT
>CAIVEA010000807.1 GCA_903904765.1 uncultured Chloroflexota bacterium | reverse complement strand
ATGACGGGCTACGATGTCGAGCCGCTGGTCACGCTGGAGTCCAAGCGCATCTGGCAGAAGTGGGCGCTGGAGACGGACGCGCTGCTCATCTTCACCCACGACTCGCAGCGTCCGGCGGGGCGCTACCGCATGGGCGCGGACGGCAAGGCCAGCGTGCAACCAGTGGATGAGCCGTTTGTGTAGGCTGGCTTAGTGCCGTTCCTGCCATTCCTGAATGACCTGTGCGATGAAATCGCGCACATCGGTTTCGGTGATGTCCCCGACGGCCTCATAAGCGCGGTTGTCCACTGTGATGCTCACGCCGCCATCCGGCGCAGGGAAAATGTGGATGCTGCGCCCCGGAAACACGCCGGTCTGCTGAATCCGGTACTGGAGATAGGATTCAATCGCGTTCGCCAGATTCACCTCTGGAACCGGGCGCGATTCGTTTTTCTGGAAACGCTTCAGCTTGGGCAGCGGGTTATCTTCCAGCCGGAAACTGGGTAGATCACCGGGCATCCGTGCCCCGCTGGGCGGCGGCGGGATGACAGGCGCGGCGGGTTGTGGAGCCTGTGGTGTGGGCGGCTGAATCAGGCTGCCAAGTGAGGGCGGCTCTGGTTCGGCGGTTTCGGGTTCTTGTGGCTCAACTGGCTCAACAGGCGCGGAAGCAGGGGACTGCGGTGGTGAAGCGGCGGGCGCTTCGGCGCGGGGTGCGCTGGCGGCCTGTTTGGTGACGCTGGCGAGTTCGCGGATCACCCGTGTGAAACGGTCTTTGAACTCCGGGTCATTGTTGATGTTGGTATAGGCTTTGTCGCCCATCTGCACGATCAAATGGCCGTCCAGCACATCGCGTAGGATGGTCATGATCTCCACCGCTTCGGCGCTGTCGCCATCCAGCACCGGAATAGTGACCGTGCCTTTGCGGGCGGCGCGCACGGGCGGTGGTGGCGCTGCCGGGGCGCTCACTGGAATGGCAACCGGCACGACGATGGGCGCTGGTGTTTGGATAGCTGGGGCGGGCGGCGGCGGGGGCGCTTGCACCAGTAGATGCAAATCCGGCATATCTGCCGGATCAGCGCCAAGCGCCGGAAGGTCGGGGGTGGGCGCGGCGGCGGCCAGCAGCGCAGCGCGTTTGCGGCGGCGCACGTAAAACAGCAGCGTGACCACCACCACCAGCATCATGCCGAACACACACATCAGCGCGATGGCACGCCCGACAAATTCTTGCTGCAAGAACATCTCAAAATCGTTGGCAACCACAGGCGCTCACCTCTCTGGCTGGCAGCGCGGGCAGAAGTGCGTGCCTCGCTGCGCCACACGAATCTTGACGATGGGCTGACCGCACTGCATACACGGCTGCCCTTCGCGATCATACACATAAAAATGATCTTGCGATTCCCCTTTGGAACCGTCCGGTTTGCGATACCAGTTGATGCTCGCGCCTTCGTAGTCAATGCCGTCGGTCAGGGCGGCGCGGACGGTGCTGTACAGGCGCTCGATCTCGGCATCGGTCAGGCTGTCGGCGCTGCGCTGCGGGTGCAGTCCGGCGCGGTGCAGGGCTTCGTCGGCGTAGATGTTGCCCACGCCGGCGATGAAACTCTGGTCGAGGAGCAGCGCCTTCAACACCTTTTTGCGCCCTTCCAACCGCGTTTTGAATACGGCGGGCGTGAAGCTGTCCTCCAGCGGTTCGGGGCCGAGATCGGGCGCAATCGCCTCGATACTATCGGCAAGGTAGGCGCGACCAAAGCGCCGTGCGTCCGAGAAGCACAGCGTTTGCCCGTTATCCAGCGCCAACCGGAAACGCGCCCAGCGGTCATCGGGATGGGTCTGTCCGGGGTCGGTCACATACAGCCGTCCGGTCATCTTCAGGTGGACGGCGAACACGTCCTGATCCATCCGGCACACGATGTACTTGGCGCGGCGTTCGATGGCGCGGAAGGTTTGCCCCGGCAGGCGGGCGCTAAATTCTTCCGCACCGGGCATGGCGATGACGCGGTGACGTTCCAACCACACGGACTCGACGCGCCTGCCGACCAGCGGGGCGCGTAGACCGCGTACAACCGTTTCGACTTCGGGGAGTTCGGGCATAATCGAACTGCAACCACCTTCCAGTACACGTCTTTATGACCATCAGTGTGACATACTCCCCTCAGCTAAAGCTGGGAGCTTCTTCCGTCAACACGTTTGCGAAGGGGAACCATCGTCTTACGAACGCTCTGGAAGACTGCTGATGTCCCAGCAGTTTTGATGTTAATGGCGGCGTTGTGGTCACGATCAATGACCAGTCCACAATCACAATTTAGAACTCTATCGCGCAAGGTGAGATGATGTCTTTGTCCACAACCAGAACAGGTCTTCGTCGTGGGTGCGAAGCGGTCTATTTTGACGACGCGCTTACCGCGCTTAAAGGCCACCCATTCCAAGATGCTCACGAAGCTGGCAAAGCCCAAGTCACTCACCTTGCGCCCCCACAGGATTTTCATACCACTCAGGTTCAAGTCCTCAAAGTATAGCGTGTCGTACTCGTCACACAAACGATGTGCCAATTGGAAGTGATGCTCAGAACGCTTATTGGCTACATCTGCACTGTGCTTTGCCAATGCCCGACGCGCACGTTTATGATGTTTAGAACCATCCATCTTGCGCGACAAGGCGCGGTTCAGTTTGATGGTCTTGCGGATACCCTGAGTGAAAAACTGCGGACTGGTGTAAGGTCGTCCTTCGTCATCCGTCAAGAATGTTTTAAGGCCAAAATCAAAGCCGCCGCTTTTACCCGTGCTGGCTTTGCCAATGACCACATCCTCTTTGACTCGGAAACACAACCACAACCGTCCTACTCTATCCCGCTTGATGGTCAGGGCTTTTATCGTCCCGCCCATCTCACGATGCTTCACAAACTTGTACTTCGTGCCGTCCATTGTGACGGTATTATCGTCCACTTTGTAACCCGACTGTGGGAAAGTGAACGAGGAATACTTACGGGCTTTCTTGAACTTAGGACGACCTTTGACCACTTTCTTGAAGTAGCGCAGATAGGCCTCGTCTATCCGGTAACACACATCCAGACAGGCTTGCGAGTGCAAATCCTTTCCACAATCTAAAGCGTTGAGTCTTTCGCAGTTTCAGGACGTGATTATTCATCTGCATGAGCGAGATGTATTTTCCAGTCAACTGATAGGTACGCCGTTGCAAAGCGATGAAGTGATTCCAGATCGTAGACGCAACGAAAATCTTATGCCGCAGCTTGCGATCTTTCTGATCGCAGCGGTACAAACGATATTTGTAGGCCTTGTAGATGGTTATCGCTTCGCTCATGTCTCTTTCTGGCTCTCAATGTACTGCTTCATGATGGACAAAGGTGAACCACCTACTGTCGCAACGAAACAAGAATGTGTCCAGAGCGTAGGCAATCGGCTTTTCAACACGGGAAATTCTTGTCTGAGCAGGCGAGAACTACGGCCTTTCATTAAGCCTATCAGTCTCTTAATTCCAAAAGCGGGATTGCATGACACCACTACATGCACATGGTCGGGCATGGTTTCTAGTTCTATGATTTCAGCGTCATGCTCGCCAACGACTTCACGCAAGATTTCTTTCAACCGAATTTCAATCGGTTCACTGAGTACCTTGCGGCGGTATTTAGTACACCACACCACATGGTATTTGCAGGAGTATACTAAATGCTTACTGGATTTCGTGTCGCGTAATTTCGTCATAGGAATAGTATATATTGTGACGCTATCTAATGCAATTACGCCTTATATCCTCGTACCTGAAGGTAGGGATTTTACGGCGTTTTTGATAAACGTTAAAATAGACTAGACACCAGTAGCATTCGCCGAGTATAAACCGCGCCCTTGCGCCCACTTCGTCGAGCGAGCTAATGGTGTTCTTTTGTGTCACCATGCCGCCGCCCCCCGCCGCGCACTTGCGCCATAACGTTTCGCGGAGGAGACACATTCATGTACGCAGGAATTGACGAAGTGCGCCTGAGCTACATTTGGGAATGGTGATTTTCTTGGATATTGTGCGCTGATTGCTATTCAACGTGACAAATCATATCCACAACATTCAGCGCTCACCACCGCGACTCGATGCGGAGGAAAAGTGTAACCGCCAATTGTCGCACCCGACAGGATGAACAGTGCGGTATCCACCTGTGCGCCGGTGGCATTCGTTCCGGTGGATTGCCCCGCCGCAGTGAAAAAGGCGGCGTGGCGCTCCAGAAATGTGCGGTCAACGATGGTGAGGCTGGCTCCTGTATCCCAGACGGCGCTGGCGGTCGCGTCCCCGCATTCCACGCGCACATACGGATGATATTTGGCATCCACCAGCAGCGGCTGCGGAGTGGGGGGTGGTCACACTCGGAGCGAGCGACAGGCGGCGCTCATCGAACAGGAAATGACAGGCAAAATCGCGCAGCACATCCATCCCGATCAGGGTTTGTGGGCCGGGACCCGGCGCAGATCGCATCAGCGTCACATCCCGCTTGACTAGCGTCCCTAGTTCCAGTTGGTCTACCATCACCACATCCTCACGCTCAGAGCCAAAACGCCCGATGCGGTGTGCGTGCCAACCGCCGTCAGTGTCGCCGTATAGTCATCGTTGACCACACCGCTGCGCGCCGCGCCCGTATCCAGCAGAAACCGGTAGTCGCGCCCGTTGATTCGCCCGTTCACGTAGACCGAAGCCGCCTCTGGTTCGTCCGCCTCCTATTCAATCGCCAGTTGAAGGTCAATCATCTACGCCCTCCTCGATGGATTCGATGAGTATAGGGCGAAACAAAAAAGCACGCCGATTCGCCTCATGGGATGATCCATGTTACGAAATCGGCGTGCCATCACGTTTTTCGGTTATTGCACACGGTCAAACGAGCCAGTGTGCAACCGGATGCGTTCGCTCCCGCTTACCCGCCCTGTTCCGGGATGGGACGGCAGCACAGCACCAACTGTTTCGCAGCACGCACCTCGTCCAGCCGTGACACGGGCGCAGTATGCGGTGCGCCGCGCAGCAGGTCGGGGTTTTCGTGCGCTTCGGCGGCGATCTTCTTCATCGTATCAATGAAGCCGTCCAGCGTCGCCTTGTCCTCTGTCTCCGTCGGCTCGATCATCAACGCCTCCGGCACAATCAGCGGGAAGTAGTTGGTCGGCGGATGGAAACCGTAGTCCATCAGCCGCTTGGAAATATCCAGCGCGTGAACGTTCTCCACCTCGGCGAAATGCCCTTCCAGCACGAATTCATGCCCGCAAGCGCGGTTGTACGGAATCTTGTAGGTGTCCTGCAACTTCACACGGATGTAGTTGGCGTTCAGCACCGCATGGCGCGTGATGTCCTTGATGCCCTGATCGCCGTTGATGGTGATATAGGTGAAGGCGCGCACCAGCATCCCGAAGTTGCCCTGAAAGGCCTTCATGCGCCCGATGGACTTGGGCGGCATGGTCAGCGCATACAGCGGCGCATCTTCTTCGGCATTCGCTTCTTCGCTGATCGTCACCACCGGCCCCGGCAGGAACGGTACCAACTTCTCGCCCACGCCCACCGGCCCGCTGCCGGGGCCGCCGCCGCCGTGCGGGGTGGAGAAGGTCTTGTGCAGGTTGTAGTGCATCACATCGAAGCCCAGTTCGCCCGGCTTAACCACGCCCAGCAGCGCGTTCATGTTCGCGCCGTCCATATACATCAGGCCGCCGCAGTCATGCACCGCTTTGACCACTTCCAGAATATGGCTCTCGAACAGGCCGAGCGTGTTGGGGACGGTAATCATCATCCCTGCCACCGTATCGTCGCAGGCCTCGCGCAGCGCCTTCAAATCCACATCGCCATTCGCGTCCGAGGGCAGTTCCACCGCCACAAAACCGGCCATCGTCACCGTCGCCGGATTCGTGCCGTGTGCGCTGTTGGGGATGAGAATCTTGGTGCGCTTGGTATCGCCGCGATCCAGATGATACTTGCGGATCATCAGGATGCCGGCGAACTCGCCCTGTGCGCCCGCCGCCGGCGTGAGGCTGACGGCCTTGAAGCCGCTGATCTCCGCCAACCACTGCTGAAGCTGATAGATCAGCGCCAGCGCCCCCTGCGACCCTTCGTTGTCGGTCAGGGGATGCAGTTGCGAGAAGCCCACCAACCGCGCCATATCTTCGTTCACTTTGGGGTTGTACTTCATCGTACACGACCCCAGCGGATAAAAGCCTTTGTCAATCGAGTAGTTCAGTGCGCTCAGGCGCGTGAAATGCCGGACGACCTGCAACTCGCTCACTTCCGGCAGATCGAGATTAGCGCGGATCAAATCCTGCGGAATCGGCGTGATCGGCACATCACAAGCGGGCAGCGTTGCGCCCTGTCTGCCGGGGGAGCCAATATCGTAAATCAGAGGTTCGCTCATTGTATGGTCTCCTTCAAGGCATCCACCAGCGCGTCAATTTCCGCTTTGCTGTTCATCTCGGTCACGGCAATCAGCATGTGATCTTTCAGATGCGGATAATCCACGCCCAGATCAATCCCGCCCAGGATGCCCTTTTCCACCAGCAGCGCGTTCAGTTCCGCCACCGGACGCGGGCATTTGACGATGAACTCGTTGAAGAACGGCTTGCTGGCCTCCACGCGGAAACCAAGCAACAGGTCAATCTGGTGCGCTGCATAATGCGCCTTGTAGTAGCACAATTCCGCCACCTTCCGCAGCCCACTCTTGCCCATCAGGGACAGATACACCGCCGCTGTGAGCGACATCAACCCCTGATTGGTGCAGATATTGCTGCTGGCCTTCTCGCGCCGGATATCCTGTTCACGCGGGCGCAGCGTCATCACGAAGGCGCGGCGACCATCCTGATCGAGCGTTTCGCCCACGATGCGCCCGGCAATCTTGCGGACGTATTCGGTACGGCAGGCGAAGAAACCCAGATACGGGCCGCCGAAGCTGAGGGACATCCCCAGCGGTTGGCCTTCACCAACCACGATGTCCGCGCCTAGTTCGCCGGGGCTTTTGAGCAAGCCCAGCGCCAGCGGGTTCACCACCATCACCAGCAGCGCACCCACCTGATGCACCTTCTCCGCCAGCTTGCCCAGATCGTCAATCTGCCCGAAGAAATTCGGGTACTGCACCGCCAGCATCGCGGTCTGGTCGTCCAGCATATCCACCAGATCGGCGACATCGGCCTTGCCGCCATCGCCCACGATCTTCAGATCGCGCCCCTGATGATAGGTGCGAACCACAGCGCGGTATTGCGGATTGATGGCTGGACTGAGGATGACTTTCTTACGCTTGCCACGCCCCGCATCCAGCGCCACCGTCACGGCCTCGGCCAGACTGGTCGCGCCGTCGTAGTGGCTGGCGTTGGCGGCATCCATGCCCGTCAGCGCACACATCATGCTCTGATATTCGAAGATCGCTTGCAGCGTCCCCTGACTGATTTCCGGTTGATACGGCGTGTAGGCCGTCAGGAACTCACCACGAGACACGATATGTCCTAGCGCGGACGGGATGAAGTGGTGATACGCCCCTGCCCCGCGAAAGATGGCAAAATCGCCCGCATGATCGTTGGCTTCGGCCAGCGCCGCCAGTTCAGCGGTCACTTCCATCTCGCTCAATGGCGCGGGCAAATCCAGCTTGGGGAAACGGTGGCTGCTGGGGACAGCATCAAACAGGTCTTCAATGGTTGTAACCCCGATGGCAGCCAGCATTTGCTGGCGCTCAAGGTCGGTGTGTGGGATGT
>CAIVEA010000806.1 GCA_903904765.1 uncultured Chloroflexota bacterium | reverse complement strand
GGGAAAGGGCTATGCGTCCCTTATTCGGTAGATACTAACTGGTAGGCGGTGACGTGTTCGATGCGGCAACCGACGAGGCTCAATTTCTGGTTGAGTTTAGCGATCAGGTTACGAGCGGCCTGTTCCGGGTTATACGTGCCGTCGAACAGGGGACTCAGTTCAGCCAGCGTGATTTCCTGCTGGGGCTGCTGCAAAAAGACGTTCAAAATCTGCTCGGATTTGGTGGGTTGCTCTCGAACACTGTCGCCACGCAGATCAGCAATCACACGCTTGATCTCGGCCTCCAGCGGATGCTGTGTGGACTGCACCTGCGGCAGCGCCAGATCAGCGTCCTCTGGTCTGTCGGGATCATCTGCCAGCACCAGCGGTTGCTTGGGTTTGCGGTTGCCGGAGAGCGCATCCTCGCGGGTTTCAAATTGCCGGATGACGCGCATCAGATCAACGGCTTCGCGGCGCATCCCCCAGACCACCGCCAGATGATAGGCGGTGCGATACGACAGCAGCGCAAACTCGGCATTCCCTACCGCCATATACCAGTCGCCCCAACTACGCGACAACTCGGCCTGCACATAGGCGCGGTAGAACGGCTCGGCAAAGCTGGACGCGATTTCCAGATAGTGATGCGCCAGTTCTAGCCGGTTTTCCGGCGCGGGCAGGTGCAACAGGGTTTTCGCCAGCAAGCGGTAGGCCAGAATTTGCTGGCGGTAATATTTGCGCTCGACCAGCTTGGCGATCAGCCTGTCCAGCAGAACGTGCGCCTGCCCGTAAGAGTACTGCGCCGCGTCTGTCTCGTCATGTGCGCTCTGGCTGTCACCGCGCATACACAGAACCCATGCGCGGAAGATTTGCGCCAGCGTCAGGCTGTTATCCAGTTGACGATACCGCGCCACCGACTCGGATTGCTCGATCAGGTCAATCGCGGCTTTGAAGTTGTCCTCGCGCAGATGAGCAACCAACACGCCCATATCGCGCAAAATCTGCGGCAGCCGCGCCGGATGATGCTCCAACTTCGGATGCTGCCGGATCAGGCTCAGCGCGTTCTTCATGTACAGACCCGCGTTCGGGTAGTCCTCGCGGCAAAGATAACTCCACCCCAGCCGCTGCAAAAACCCGACCTGCGCCGCGATCAACTCATGCTGTTTAGCAATCTCCAGCGATTTCGTACACAAACGGATGCGCTCGTCCCAGCGTCCGGTGTCCAGCAGTAGCGTGGTGATGCGCTCCACCATGTAGATCGCGGCCAGCGGCTCATGCTCAAATGCCCACGCGATAGCAATGCGAATGTGGTCAATTTCGGCTTCCAACTGACGGTTGCTCTCGTTGCCGCCATAGCCGATTTCCGAACCGACATCATCATCGCCGTGCTTCTGAACGAACTGCACATAGTAATTCAGCCAGCGGGCGCGGTACTGGCTCGCCGCTTCCCCATCTCTGGCGGACTGCCGCGAAACGCAGTGATGCACCAACCGATTCAGGCTGACATGCCCGCCCGCCGTCTGCTCGATCAAGCGGAGTTGGTGCAACCGATTGAGACTGCTCTCCAACTCACTTGCGGAGATGGCAAAAATGGCCGATAACGCGGGACTGGCAACAGGCGCGGCGGGCGCGAAATAGCTCAAGGCCGTCAGCGTCATTTGCTCGGCTGCGCTCAGAAAATGCCATGTGTCATCGAAAAGCTGCTCGAAAGCTTGAATCTGTTCTTCGGAGAAAGCATCCGTGTTTTCCAGAACGGAACGGGGGATGTCGGCAGTCGGGCGGTAGGCGAACGTAAACACGTTACTGCTTCCCGTATGGTGTGAGTTCAGCACGTGTTCCCTCCGCACAGCGTCAACCTGACGCGAGTCGCAACCCAGATGTCCGCCTCATTATAGCAACCTCTCACGGTTGACGACACAGCGGGGTCAGTGGTGACAAAAGGTGACAATCAAAGTCTACGGGGACACAAGCTCAACAACAGAAGCAAACGGGGCATTATTCAACGATAGGGGGCTTCAACGCCGTCGGGATAAACTTCAGGAAATGACTAGGCGGCTTTCGACTGCCCGCAACACGGACAGAAGAACTCACGCGATTGCTGAACGTTGTACTTTGACTTCCTCTTATCCTTACGAAAAGCGGTTTCCTCACGATAGAGGGTAATCACGGTATGCCCGCAGGCGCACAGCATCACCGTTGTGCCTTCCAAACGCCGGAACGGGTGGTTGCCGGGCAAATCGGCAGGGATGTTTTTGGCGCGCAACTGGACGAAAATCACACCCGCATTATGAAGATGATGACCATAGTCGAGAACGAACTCGATTTCATCACGGTATACATTCCGCTGAAGTGACCGATCATCAGCATGTCCAGTCGAGAAGATGTGTTCCAAAGCGATCTACTCCTTATCACTAGACCCGTCTACTCTGTTGTTAAGTTGCGTTTGACCAGTATACGAACAACCCCTCCCGAACGTTCGTGAATTCTTTGTAACATCCCCACCCCACACCCTCTCTAGTCAACTTCCAGCGCGTGGTACAATACACATCGTTATTCATCCCAAGCCTACTGCGGAAGGAGATACCCCAATGCTGCCTGAATTTCGCAACGAATCGTTCACCGATTACACCAAACCGGAAAATCAAGCGGCCTTTAACGAGGCGCTGAAAGCGGTCAAAGCCACGCTCGGCACAACCTACCCGATTGTCATCGGCGCGGAACGGCTGATGCGCGATCATCTGCTGGAGAGCATCAATCCGGCGCGCCCTGCTGAAGTGGTCGCCCGTTTCGCCAACGCCACTATCGAAGATGCCGATCACGCTGTCGAAGTCGCCTTTGAAGCCTTCAAAACGTGGCAGTACGTCCCCGTCGAGGAGCGCGCCCGCTACCTGCTGCGCGCCGCCGCTGCCATGCGCCGCCGCAAGCATGAATTCAACGCCATCATGGTGCTGGAAGTGGGCAAAAGCTGGGCGGAAGCCGAGGCCGACACCTCCGAAGCGATTGACTTCATGGAATATTATGCACGGCAGGCCGTCCGCATCGCGGATAACAGCGCCGCCCTCACCCCCTACCCGCCGGAACAGTTGTCGCTGTACAACATTCCGCTGGGTGTGGGCGTGTGCATCCCGCCGTGGAACTTCCCGAACGCCATCCCCGTCGGCCTGATCGCCGCCGCGATGGTGGCCGGCAACACGGTCATCTTCAAACCGGCCAGCCAGAGTCCGCTGATCGCCTATAAAGCCGCCGAACTGTTCTGGGATTTGGGGCTGCCCCCCGGCGTGCTGAACTTCGTCACCGGCCCCGGCTCCAGCGTGGGCGGGCGCTTGGTTACGCATCCCAAGACGCGCTTCATCGCCTTCACTGGCTCGAAAGAAGTGGGCATCTGGATCAACGAAAACGCCGCCAAAGTGCAGCCGGGTCAAATCTGGCTGAAGCGCACCATTCTGGAAATGGGCGGCAAAGACGCGGTGTTGGTGGACGAAACCGCCGATCTGGACTCGGCGGCGCGTGAAATCGTGAACAGTGCTTTCGGTTTTCAGGGGCAAAAATGCTCGGCGGGTTCGCGGGCGATCATCGTGGACGCGGTGTATGAGCAGGTCGTGGGCAAAGTGGTCGAATACGCCAGCAAGATCACCGTCGGCGCGACGGATGCCGGCAGCGATGTGTGGATGGGGCCGGTCATTGACCGCAGCGCCATGAACAAGATCATGGAGTACATCGAGATCGGCACGCAGGAAGGCAAGTTGTTGCTGGGTGGTCAGCGCCTCGACAATCCCGAAGGCGGCTACTTCATCCCGCCCACCATCTTCGGGGATGTCCCTTGGGATGCCCGTATCGCGCAGGAAGAAATCTTCGGGCCGGTGCTTTCGATCATCCGCGCCGCCGATTTTGACGACGCGCTGCGCGTGGCGAACAGCACCGAATTTGGCCTGACGGGTGCGCTGTTCAGCAACGACCGTGCCCGTCTGGAACGCGCCCGCCGCGAATATCATGTGGGCAACCTGTACCTGAACCGCAAATGCACGGGCGCGCTGGTGAGCATCCACCCCTTCGGCGGTTTCAACATGAGTGGCACCGATAGTAAGGCTGGCGGCCCCGACTACCTGCTGCAATTCACGCAGGGCAAGAGCGTGGCGGAACGGCTGTAAATCCTCAATACAGGGCAAGCGCAACCTGCCCTTCCTATCGCACCAAATAAAAATCCCCCACCGAGAGTATCGGCGGGGGATTTTTGTTATTGCGGTACGCTGCGGTTTAGAACTTGTTCCACAGGTACTGGTTGGTGACTTCGTGGTGGAACTGCACTTCCGAAGCCTTAATGGTCGAACCCAGACGACGCGGGCAACGATCTGCCGAGGCCACCTTCAGATCGGCATAGCGGTCACGCACTTCGGAGGTGAGTACCTGCGCCGAAAATTCGCTATTCTGGAAATGGTTAATGGCATCGTAGACATTATCCGGCAGGATAGCATCTGCCGAAACCGTGCCAGCAGTGCCTTCCAGACCAGTCTTGAACAGCGTGTAGATCGCCAGATACGGATTCACATCCGGGGCAATCGAGCGCACTTCAATACGCGCCGACTTCGAGTTGCCAATCGGGATACGCACCATCGAGCCACGATCCACCGGAGAAGCCTTGATCTGGTTCGGCGCTTCATAGTGCGGGTCGAGGCGGCGGTAAGCGTTCACGCTGGGGTTCAGCACAAGGCAGATGTCCAGCGCGTGGGTCAGGATGCGCTGAATGAAGTCCCAGCCCATCGAAGACAGTTCTTCACGACCCTTGGCATCGAAGAACAGGTTCTTGCCCTTCTCCGACACCGACATATTGGTATGCATACCGCTGCCGTTGATGCCCGTCACAGGCTTGGGCAGGAAGCTGGCAGTCATATCCATCTGGTAGGCCACTTGACGGCACAGCAGCTTATAGAGCTGCACCTGATCGGCGGCAATCGTAGCTTCGGTGTACGAGTAATTCATCTCGAACTGCGAAGGCGCGACTTCCGGGTGATCTTTTTCATTGGCGAAGCCCATCGCACGCTGCGCTTCGGCAGCCGCATCAATGAACGAACGCAGCGGGTCACCGGGGAGCGAGTGGTAGTAACCGCTGGTGGACACAAATTCCATCGAGCCGGTTTCCACGAAACGCTGTTCAGCCGAACGCCCCTTGAAAATGAAGCCTTCGATTTCGTTGGCAAGGTTCAGGGTGTAACCCTTGCTCTTGAACAGATCAGCGGTAAAACGCTTCAGCACCGAGCGTAGGTCAGCAGCATACGGGCTGCCGTCGCGTTCCAGAACTTCACCGAACACCAGCACCTTGCCGGGGCCGAACACATCAGCGGGCAGCCAGTAGAAGGCCGACCAGTCAATGCCGAGGCGCAGGTCGGATTCCGACTGGCGCGAGAAACCGCGAATGGAAGAACCGTCGAAGGTCAGGTTATCTTCGGACTTCAGCAGGAACTTCTTGTCATAATCCAGCATGTGCAGACGGCCTTCGAGATCGGTGAAGCAGACCGTCACAGCCTTGATACGCTTCTCATCCGCCAGATACTTCATGCGCTGTTCACGCAGTTTGTCTGCCGGGGTACGATTCAGGCGCTGCTCCTTCGCTTCCAGATTCAGCGCCTCCAGCTCATCATACGAAATCTCGAGGAAATCACGGATAGGAGTCGTAGTCATGACGAATGCTGTCCTTTGTTCAGGATAACCAACAGAGTTGGATTATAGCGGCGGCACACGTTGCTAAAATGGTTATCCTTTCTGAAGCCTAGCGCCGTTCTATTGGTTACTTCTCACAAAACATAACCGCCCGCATCGCCAACGGACTATACCCTTGCAGCATATTCTCCCCGTAAAACAAGCCTTCAACCCGCTTTGTGCTGATCTATACATCTGGCACACACTACACAATCTATTTTGGGTAGTTTCGACAGGTCTAGCCAAAATGACTAAACACATGACAACCTACACATCACGCCTTGCATCACCACACAAATCAGGTATAAAAAACGGTATTGATCCGCATTCCAGCATTCGAGGCCACACCGATGACCTTCAACGCACTCCGCGTCATAATCGTCCTCTTGGCAGCGTGCATCCTGCTGGCGGCCTGCTCCGGCGCAGCCACCCCCGCGCCCACGCTGCTGCCCATTACGCTAGTGGGACCGGATGCCCTGCCCACCTCCGCTTTCACCGATCCGGCGCTCCAGCGCGGCGAAGCCAACTACCAGCGATTCTGCGCCCACTGTCACGGCTATCATGGCGAAGGGCAAACGGGCGACAGCGCCGCCGAAACCCGCGCAATGGGCATGAAAGTCGTCCCCGCCCACGACTCAACGGGGCTGATCTGGCAATATGCGGATCAGGTGCTACTGCGCGTGACAAAAGAAGGAATCACCAACGGGCTGAACCGCTACCCGATGCCGGCCTTCGGCGCAACCTTCGACGACGCGACCATCATGGAAATCTATGCCTACATCAAACTATGGTGGACGGACGAACAACGCGCCTATCAAGCGGAAGTCACCCGCAAATTGCAGGAAATCTGGGATACACTAGGGGTCGAAACCACGCCCCAATCGCCCTTCGCCACCGTCACGCCATCGGCAAGCAGTTAGGATACAGGCTTATGTCACGCTGGTTCACGCTCATCGGTCTGCTGCTGGTCGCCCTGTTAGCCGCCTGCGCTCCGGCTGGCGGTGGCACGCCCGCAACCGGGCAGGAAGTGACTAAACCTACCTTCCTGTTCTTCTTCACCGACAACTGAGGCCCCTGACAAGAAATGAAGCCTATCGTGGATAGGCTCACCGCAGAGTACAGCGATCGGGTCACGTTCCGCGCTATGAATGCACAAGATGGCGGCGAAGGGCAGAGCCTGTTCGCGTCCATCCGGTTGCCCGGTCATCCCGGCTATGTGCTTTACAACAACAATCAGATCGAAACCTATCGCGGATTCGGCATCGTCGCCGAGGCGGATTTGCGACAAGCCATCGAAACGGCGCTGATCGCGGAATGAAGCGGACAATCAAGTGGGGAATCAAAACGGGGGTGCATCCCCCGTTTTTTGTGCGCTCTCGTCCGGTTAGGCCGGCGCGTAGTCAATCTCTTTCATCAGGCTTTCGATTTCCTGCCACGTCGCGGGCGCTTCCCACTCCACCGTGACCTGCTTGCCGTCCACCTTCGCATCCACCACTTTTACGCCGCTGATCTGGCTGACTTCATTCTTGATCGTGCGGACGCAGCCATCGCAACCAATATTCGGAACCTGAACGGTTTTGCGTTCCATTGTTTTGTGCCTCCCCAAGTTGAACATTCTGATGATAGTGTAATCGAATTGCCCGCCACTGACGATACGCCATCTGGCGGGTTTCATGCAGGGGGATATTTTGCATCAGCCCTGATGTGCGTTACACTGATTCTACTTTTTTATACGATTGTTCCGAGGAGTGACTGTTCGATGAAACAGGAATTGCTGACATGGGCTGACGTTGATCGCTTGATTGACGTGCTCTTGCCACCCCTCAAGATTGTGGGATCATACGACGCGATGGTGCTTATCACACGCGGCGGAATCATCCCCGGTGGCCTACTGGCGGAGGCGCTGGGCATTCGTCATATCCTCACGGCTGCGGTGGACTTCCCTGCCACCGAATCGGCTGGCCTGATGGCGTGGCCGTCCTTCCTTCAGTTCCCGGATGCCGAACTCCTGCGTGACCGACGCACACTCATCGTGGATGATGTATGGGGCAGCGGGCGCACCAGCACCGCTGTCAAAGGGCGCGTCCACTCCTCCGGCGGCATCCCCTACACCTGCGTATTGCACTATAACCCCTATCGCTCCATGTTCAACAAGGCCGAACCGGACTTCTATGGTGCGATCACCGATGCGTACATCATCTATCCATGGGAAGTAGATCGAGGCCTGCGGAACATCGGCATGGGGATGCCAGATGTGAATTGAATGAATTGCCTATAGTCGGTGCAATATTATCTGCTATAATGAATAGTGCGCTCAAAATCTGTCACAGACAAAATTGTTTCTGGCTGACAATGAGCTATCTGCCAACCAAACTATATCTCCCTGACCTGCTCAGAGATATGTGTTGTGTTACTCGATTGCCGCCCTAACGGACAGTGTAAAATCGGTTGGCTTTCGGATTCAGGTCTCACATTCTATTGGGTTGGAATATGGGTTTGGGTGTACCGTCTAAAAACGCCCCACATGACAGGAGAGGTGCATGAGTCCCGCTAACGTGAATCAACCGAATGCAGATCAGGGTAGCAAGAGCGAATTTGAACAGTTGCTGGAAAATTACCTTGACGTGATGCCGCGCCGGGGCGAAATTCGTTCCGCCACAATTCTCCAAATTGAAGCGCGTGCGATTATTGTGGATATGGGCGCGAAGCAGGACGGTATCGTCCCCTCTCAGGATATTGAACGCTTGGATGCGGAAGTCCGCAATAGCCTGAAGGTGGGCGCAGAAGTCCCCGTCTACGTACTCAACCCCCGCGATCAGGACGACAATCTGGTCGTCTCGATCAATATGGGCTTGCAGCAGTACGATTGGGAAAAGGCTCGCCAGTTGTTGACCTCTGAAGAAGTGGTGCAGGTGACGGTCA
Organism: uncultured Chloroflexota bacterium; assembly: GCA_903904765.1. The sequence continues at coordinate 1,325 of CAIVEA010000806.1, read as the reverse complement.
CTGGCCACAATCGCGGTGGTATTCTGGTGCGCTGGAACCGTCTGGAAGGGTTTATCCCCAGTTCGCATCTGGTGTCGGTCAACCTGTCCAACGAGCGCCGCGATGTCTGGGGCGACGTACAGGGCAAGGGTCTGGGCGTGAAAGTCATCGAAGTGGATCAGGATCGCCGCCGTCTGATCTTCAGTGAACGCGAAGCGCAGAAGGAATGGCGTGCCCAGCAGAAAGCCCGTCTGCTTTCCGAACTCAAGGAAGGCGATGTGGTCAAGGGCACGGTCACTGGCCTGCGCGACTTCGGCGCTTTCGTCAACCTCGGTGGCGCGGATGGTCTCATCCACGTCAGCGAACTGGCGTGGCACCGTGTGGATCACCCGCGTGATGTGCTCAAGGTCGGCGACGAAATTGACGTGTACGTCCTGAACCTCGACCGCGACTCGAACCGTATCGCGCTCAGCCGCAAGCGCCTGCTCAACGACCCGTGGGAAGATGCCGATCAGCGTTACCACGAAGGTCAGTTGGTCGAAGGCAGCGTGACGAACGTCGTGGACTTCGGCGCATTTATCGCGCTGGATAACGGCCTCGAAGGGCTGCTGCATCTCAGCGAAATGGGCGACGGTTCGCTGAAAGAACCGTACAGCTATGTCAAGAAAAGCGACCGCCTGAGCCTGCGGATTAGCCATCTGGAACCGGAAAAGCGCCGCGTGGGCTTCACGCAGCGTTGGGGTACGGATGCTGCCGCCCCTGCTGAAGGCGCACCGACTGGTGATGCCCCTGCGGGTGACGCGCCGGCTGCCGCTGAAGATGGCGAAGAAGCGCCCCCCGCCGCCGCTGAATAAGCGTCCGGCACGGCAAAGCAAAACGAACAGCGGGACTCACAGCCCGCTGTTTTTATTCCCGTCCCACGCGATTACACAAAAGCGGGTTCGTGGTAGATGCCAAATACCGCCCGCATCACATCCGTCATCTCGCCCAGCGTAGCATCGGCCTTCGCCGCCGCAATCAACGCGGGCATCACATTCTCGTCCCCCGTGCAGGCCGTCCGTACCCGTTCCAGCGCCGCCCCCACAGCCGCGCTATCCCGTTCCAACCGCAGCCGTTCCAACCGCGCCACCTGCCGCCGATAGCCTTCGGGATCCATCTGAAGAATGGGAATCGCGGGTTTCTCGGCGGTGGTATAGCGGTTCACACCCACCACCACCCGTTCGCCGCTATCCATCGCCAACTGCTGGCGATAACTGGCTTCCGCAATCTCCTGCTGGAAGAAACCCGCTTGCAGCGCAGGCAGCACCCCGCCCATATCCTCAATCTGCCGGAAATAGGCGTAGACG
>CAIVEA010000805.1 GCA_903904765.1 uncultured Chloroflexota bacterium | reverse complement strand
GTTGCAGGATGCCAAGCAGCGTGTGATGGTATCACCGCTGGGGGCGGGGGCGCTGGCGGGGACACCGTTCGCGGTAGATCGGGCGGCGCTGGCGGCGGAACTGGGGTTTACATCGGTCAGCCAGAACAGTCTGGATGCGGTGAGTGACCGGGATTTCGCGGCGGAACTGCTGTTCTGCCTCGCGCTGGCGGGGACGCATCTCAGCCGTTTGGCGGAGGATGTAATCTTCTACAGCAATCCACTGTTCGGATTCATCACACTGAATGACCGCTATAGCACCGGTTCGAGTTTGATGCCGCAGAAGCGGAACGCCGACCCGATGGAACTGGCACGCGGCAAGACCGGGCGCTTGATCGGACGGTTGACCGGATTCCTGACCAGCCTGAAGGGGCTGCCAAGCACGTACAACAAAGACCTTCAGGAAGATAAAGAGGCGGTGTTCGATTCGGTAGATACCTTTGATCGGTTGCTGCCCGTTATTATTGCCATCGTGGACACGCTGCATCTGAATCCTGACCGGATGCGGGCGGCGCTGGGCGAGGATATGCTGGCGACGGATATGGCGGATTATCTGGTGCGGAAGGGATTGCCGTTCCGACAGGCGCATCATGTGGTGGGACAGGTGGTACGTATGGCGGCGCAGGATGGCGTGGCGATGTCGGCGCTGCCGCTGGAACGGTTGCAGGCGCTTTCGCCGCTATTCAGCGACGATGTTCGCTCGGTGTTCGATTTCGGCGCATCGGTGGCGCGGCGGCAGGCGATAGGTGGGACTGCGCCGGACGCGGTGCGGGCGCAAATCGCGGCGGCGCGGGAATCGTTAGCAGGGTAACTTACGGGGTGGTTGTGCAACTTGCTTAAACTGTATCAGATAAGCTGCACGAACTTTGCAAACGCTCCCGCTGTTCCTTGACAAGACCGATGATCGTCGTTACGCTATCTTCCAATGCAATTGTTCAAGGTGTAACAAACCGTGCATTCCGTTCGCAACCTCGTACTTAGCCTGATTAGCATTGTAATCCTCCTTACGGGTGGGTTGTAACGGCTTGGGCGGTTGCGGACAGATAAACTGGTAAGCACAAAGCCCCCCAAGCCGGGGGCTTTTTTTTTGAGGGAATTCAGGCATGTTTACACGACGTACAACAGACCATCATCAGCGCCGCGCCAGCCGAATGACGCGCACGATGGCCTGTGCCATGCCTGCGAACTCTCAGTGCCAATGCTGGACTGAAGAAGGAGCGCCTTCCGCCGCCTGACGATTTGTTGGGCAGTTAACCGGAAGGCGTTTTTATTTTGAAGAGGAGAAACGGCATGACGGCTGAGTGGATCTGGAAAAATGGCGAACTCGTGAAGTGGCAGGATGCCACCGTGCATGTTACGGCACATGCGCTGCATTATGGTTCGAGCGTATTCGAGGGTGTACGGGCGTATGCGACCCCGATGGGACCGGCGCTATTCCGGTTGGAACCGCACACCCGCCGCCTGCTGAATTCGGCGAAGGTCGCCCGGATGCAGGTTCCGTATACCGCCGAACAGATTAACGAGGCCATTATTGAAACCATTCGCCGGAATGGACACGATTCGTGCTATGTGCGTCCGCTGCTGTATCGCGGTGCGAAGAAGCTGGGCGTGGAAGGCCGTGAAAACCCGACTGAACTGGTAGTTATCACGATGGAGTGGGGACGCTATCTGGGCGCGGAAGCGATTGAACAGGGCGTAGACGTTCAGATTAGCTCGTGGCGGCGCATGGCTCCTGATACCGGCGCGTCGCTGGCGAAGATCGGCGGGCAATACGTCAACAGCCAGTTTATCAGTATGGAAGCGCATGATAACGGCTTCAGCGAAGGCATCGCGCTGGACTACAACGGTACAGTGAGCGAAGGCGCTGGCGAGAATGTGTTTGTGGTTTTGAATGGCGTGGTCTATACGCCGGGCGTGGGGTCGTCTATCCTGATGGGCATCACGCGGGACAGCGTGATTACCCTGTTGAAAGAACAGGGGCGCGAGGTGCGCTTCGAGGCGATTTCCCGCGACATGCTGTATATCGCAGACGAGATGTTCATGACCGGAACAGCCGCCGAAATTACTCCGGTGCGCTCGGTGGATCGGTTGCCAGTGGGCGCAGGCAAACGCGGGCCAGTGACCGCTGCGGTGCAGGAAGAATTCTTTGCGCTCACATCCGGTCAAAAGCCGGATCGGTATGGTTGGCTGACTCCGGTGCGTCCGGCGTAGACAAGATTGAGACTCAAATCGTTCACTGAACGGTAGAAGGAGCTTTGCAGATGTTACTCAGTGGTTCGGAAATTGTGATGGAATGCCTCCTGCGGGAAGGCGTAGATGTCATCTTCGGTTATCCGGGCGGCGCTATTCTGCCGACCTATGACGCGATGACCAAGTACCCGCAAATCCGGCATGTGCTGGTGCGCCATGAGCAAGGCGCGGCGCACATGGCAGATGGCTATGCGCGGGCGACCGGGCGCGTGGGCGTGGCGATTGCCACCAGTGGCCCCGGCGCGACCAATCTGGTGACGGGTATCGCCACCGCCATGATGGACTCGTCCCCGATTGTGTGCATCACGGGGCAGGTTCCGCGTGGCACGATTGGCTCGGATGCGTTTCAGGAATGTGATATTACGGGTATCACCATCCCCGTGACCAAACACAACTATCTGGTGTCGGATGTGCGCGAACTGCCGCATATCATCCGCGAGGCGTTTCATATCGCCCGCACAGGCCGTCCGGGGCCGGTGCTGATTGACATCCCGAAAGATGTGCAGAACGAAAAGACCGAGTTTGTGTATCCCGAAGGTGAAATCCGGTTGCCGGGGTATCGTCCGCCATCAGTCGCCTCGAAAGAAGAAGTGTCGGCGGCGCTGGAACTCCTCCGCAATGCCAAACGCCCGATGATTCTGGCAGGGCATGGCATTATGATGTCCGGTGCTTCGCAGGAACTGCGCGAACTTTCGGAACGGGCGCAAATTCCGGTCAGTCTGACGCTGCTGGGCAAAGGCGCGATGCCGGAAAATCACCCGCTGGTGATTGGCATGATGGGTATGCACGGCGCGGCGGCCTGCAACTACGGTATTCAAGAAGCCGACCTGTTGATCGCGCTGGGGATGCGGTTTGATGATCGTGTGACCGGCAACATCAAGACCTATTCGCCCAACTCGAAGAAGATCCATATTGATATTGACCCGTCGGAGATCAATAAGAATGTTCGTGTTGATCTGGGAATTGCGGGCGATCTGCGGACGGTTCTGGCACAACTGCTGCCTTCTGTTCCCAGTCAGCAGCATTCCGAGTGGATCGCTCGCATCCGCGATTGGCAGGAAGATGGCGATGAACGCGACATCGTGCATCAACAGTCTGCCAGCGGCAAGCTACTAGGGGCGCAGGTGATTAACGACCTGTGGAAGGCAACGGGCGGCGACGCTCTGACCGTCAGCGATGTGGGGCAGCATCAGATGCTGGAAGCGCAGTATTACCCGCATCAGCGTCCGCACACGATGCTCACCAGCGGTGGCCTCGGCACGATGGGCTTTGGCCTTCCGGCGGCTATCGGCGCGAAGTTCGGCAAGCCGGACGAAGAAGTGTGGGCGATTGTAGGTGATGGCGGTTTCCAGATGACCATGTGCGAACTGGCGACGGCCAAGCAGGAAAACGTGAAGGTGAACGTGGTCATCCTGAATAACGAATATCTGGGCATGGTGCGCCAGTGGCAAGAGTTCTTCTATGAGGAACGCTACCACGCAACGCCGATGTTCAGCCCGGATTTCGTGAAACTGGCAGCAGCCTTTGACATCCCAGCGATGCGCGTGACCAGCCGTGACCAGATCGAAGAATCGGTCAAATTTGCCCGCAGTCATGAAGGGCCGGTCTTGATCGAGTATGTGATCGAGAAGGAAGAAATTGTGTATCCGATGGTTCCGGCAGGTGCGGATTTGCACGCGATGCTGCGTCGTCCGAAGCCGGGTGAAGGGACGAAATAATCATGCCCAATAGCCTGAAGCAAACTCTCGTGGCGCTCGTGGAAAATAAACCGGGCGTGCTGAATCGTGTCGCCAGCCTGCTGCGCCGTCGCAATTTCAACGTGGACAGTTTGACGGTGGGGCGCACGCACAACCCGCACATCTCACGCATGACGATTGTGGTGGATGCGGAAAAAGCGAACGGGTGGCGGATCGCCGCCAACCTGTTCAAGCTGGTGAACGTGATTGATGTGAAGCTGGTTTCGGAAGAACCGCATGTCAGCCGCGATATGGCGCTGATTAAGGTGCGGACGGATGATACCGAGTCGCGCAATAGCGTGACGCTGATCTGCGAACGTTATCCAGCGCGTATTGTGGACATCGGCATGAAGGTGGCGATTGTGGAAATTGCCGCGCAGGAAGATATTGTAGAAGCCCTGATTCACGAACTGGAACCGATCGGGATCGTGGAAATGGTGCGTACCGGCGTGGTGGCGATGGGGCGTGGCGTTCGCATTCTGGATGCGGAAGATTACGAACCGCTGGTCAATACGCCGAATCCGAATGGCAACTATCAGGTGTATGGAGTTTAACCGGTGAGGGCAGGAAACTGCCCCCGGATGAAACTAAGGCAGTTAATCGGCAAAGGATGGGCAGTGCGCCCCTTGGTATCGAACTGGAGCTAAATAGAGATATGGCAACGTTGTACTACGACAAAGATGCGGATCTGTCGCTGCTGAACGGCAAGACGATTGCTGTGATCGGCTACGGCAGTCAGGGTCATGCTCATGCCCTGAACGCGAAGGACAGCGGCATGAAGGTCATCATCGGCCTGCACGCCGGTAGCAAGAGTGCCGAAAAAGCGAAGGCCGATGGGCTGGAAGTATTCTCGGTAGCGGATGCGGTGAAGCAGGCTGATGTGGTGATGGTACTCATCCCGGACACCAAGCAGGCTTCGGTGTACGCTTCGGACATTGGCCCGAACCTGAAGGATGGCGCGATGCTGATGTTCGCGCACGGCTTCAACATTCATTTCGGTGAGATCAAGCCGCCCGCGACGGTGGATGTGACGATGGTCGCGCCCAAGTCGCCCGGTCACCGCGTCCGCGAAGTATTCAAGGAAGGCGCGGGTACGCCCGGTCTGGTAGCGGTTCAGCAGGATGCGAGTGGCAAGGCGAAGGCGCTGGCGCTGGCGTATGCCCGTGCTATCGGTTGCACCCGTGCTGGCGTGATCGAAACCACGTTCAAAGAAGAGACGGAAACCGACCTGTTCGGCGAACAGACCATCCTGTGCGGCGGCGTGACGGCACTGGTGCGTGCGGCTTTTGAAACGCTGGTCAAGGCTGGCTATCAGCCGGAAGTGGCCTATTTCGAGTGCATGCACGAACTGAAGCTGATCGTTGACCTGATGTATCAGGGTGGCCTGTCGTATATGTGGTACAGCGTGAGCGATACCGCTGAATACGGTGGGTACGTGGTCGGTGATCTGGTCGAGGGGCTGGTGAAGGAAGAGTTCCAAGGTGTTCTGACCCGCATTCAGGATGGCACGTTCGCCCGCGAATGGATTGGCGAGAACAAGAATGGTCGCCCGAACTTCACGCCGCGCCGCCAGAAGGAACAGACTCTGCTGATTGAAACCGTCGGCGCTGATCTGCGCGATATGATGACGTTCCTGAACGCCAAGCGCATCAAGCAGGATTTGCACAGCGGCGGTTAGTCGAGCCGGGTATTTCTCGACCCTAGAAAGGGGGTGATCGTATGCCTGAAGATGGCCTTAGCGACCTTCATCAGTTTCATCCGTTTTGTTGTGCGTTGATGTCTCAACAGGAAAGGTCATCCCAATATGTCTGCACAGATTGATAACAACCGTGTTTTCGTATTCGATACCACGCTGCGCGACGGGGAGCAAAGCCCCGGTGCGACGCTGACCAGCGCCGAAAAGCTGGAAATCGCACGGCAGTTGGCGCAGTTGGGTGTGGATATTATCGAAGCGGGGTTCCCCGCCGCGTCGCCGGACGATCTGGCGGCGGTACAGCGTATCGCCCGCGAGGTCGGCACGGCGGACGGGCCGGTGATCTGCGGTCTGGCGCGGGCGGTGGAGCGCGATATTCGCACTTGCTGGGAAGGCGTGAAAGATGCGGCAAAACCGCGCATTCACACCTTCCTCGGCACGTCGGATATTCATCTGAAGTATCAAACGGGCATCACCCGCGAACAGGCGCTAGATGTCATTCGTAAGTCAGTCACGCTGGCACGCAGCCTGTGTCCCGATGTGGAATTCAGCCCGATGGACGCGGGGCGCACTGATCCGCAGTTTCTTGTGGAAGTATGTGCGTTGGCGGTGGAATGTGGCGCGACTACGCTGAACATCCCCGATACAGTGGGGTATGTCACGCCGGCAGAATGGGCGGAGACAATCGGTAATCTGATCGCTGAAACGCCCGGTGCTGGGCCGGGCAGCGGTGTGATCTGGTCTGTCCACTGCCACAATGACCTCGGTTTGGCGACGGCGAATTCGCTGGCGGGAATCATGGCGGGGGCGCGGCAGGTGGAAGTGACGATCAACGGTATTGGCGAACGGGCGGGCAATACCAGCCTCGAAGAAGTGGTGATGGCGATTCAGACTCGTTCTAAATACTACGATCTGCACACCAACATCAACACCCGTGAAATCGTCAAGACGAGCCGCTTGGTGAGCAATTACACGGGTATGAACGTGCAGCCGAATAAGGCGATTGTGGGCGCAAATGCGTTCGCGCATGAGGCCGGCATTCATCAGGACGGCGTGCTGAAGAATGCCAGCACGTATGAAATCATGACACCGGACAGCGTGGGTTTGACGCAGAGCCGTTTGGTGCTGGGCAAGCATAGCGGACGACATGCGCTGAAAGCCCGCTTGAACGAGCTGGGTTACAGCGTGGAAGGCGATGCGCTGAATCAGGTATTCGCCCGTTTCAAGGACTTGGCAGATGCCAAGAAAACGGTCACGGATGCTGATCTTGAAGCGTTGATCGCGGACGAGTTTCATGGGCCTGAAGACCTGTACAGCCTCGAAGCCGTGCAGGTGACGTGCGGTACAATGGGCATGCCCACCGCTACTGCGAAACTCCGCAGCAGCGCGACGGGCGAATCGCAGGTGTACGCGGCAGTTGGCACTGGCCCGGTGGATGCCTGCTACAAAGCGGTGGATGCGATTGTGAAAGCGCCGAATACGTTGATCGAATACAGCGTCCACAGCGTCACCGAAGGAATTGACGCGCTGGGCGAGGTGACGGTGCGTATTTCGCCTAGCTCGGACGACAAGCGTTCGTTCGGCGGGTATGGTGCAGATCGAGACGTGGTGGTCGCCAGCGTAAAAGCGTATCTGGCAGCCGTTAATCGTATGGTGACGGTGATGGGGCTGGCCGGACAGAAGCCCGAAGGGGATTCTGCGATGGTCGGCGTACAGCACGGTGAGTAACGCAAAGATTGAATCGTCTGGGGCTGTTCACAGCGGCCTCTGATGCTTGTGATAACCGATATGGGATAAGGATCGTATGTCAACACAAGTCTCTAGCAGCGGCCCGCGTACCCTGTTCGATAAGGTATGGGGCAATCATATCGTTCGTCCGCAGTCCCCGGATACGCCGGCTGTGCTATACATTGACCTGCATCTGGTTCATGAAGTCACATCGCCGCAGGCTTTTTCGGTGCTGCGCGAACGTGGTTTGAAGGTGCGCCGTCCTGACCGGACGATGGCTACCATGGATCACAGTACGCCGACTACGCCGCGCAACGCGCAAGGCATCATTCCGGTGCTGGATGCGATGGCTTCGGCGCAGTTGGATGTGATGCGTAAGAATTGCGCTGATTTCGGTATTCCCCTGTATGATCTGGGGACGAAGAATCAAGGCATCGTGCATGTGATTGGCCCGGAACAGGGTTTTACCCAGCCGGGTATGACGATTGTGTGTGGCGATAGCCACACTAGCACGCATGGCGCGTTTGGTGCGCTGGCGTTCGGGATTGGCACAAGCGAAGTTTCGCATGTACTGGCGACCCAGTGCCTGCTCCAGAATCGTCCGCAGACGATGGCGGTGCGGGTGGATGGGCGTTTGCATGCCGGTGTAACCGCGAAGGACATCATTCTGGCGATCATTGCCAAAATTGGTGTGGGTGGCGGCACGGGGTATGTGTTCGAGTATATGGGTGAGGCGATCCGTGCGCTGAGCATGGAAGGCCGCATGACGATCTGCAACATGTCCATCGAAGGCGGCGCTCGTGCAGGCATGATCGCCCCGGATGATACCACGTTCAATTATGTGGCTGGCCGTCCGGCTGCGCCGAAGGGTGCAGACTGGGACAAGGCGGTGGCGGCGTGGCGGACGCTGCCGAGCGACGAAGGCGCGACCTTCGACAACGAAGTGGTGCTGGATGCGAACGCACTGACCCCGATGATTACTTACGGCACGAATCCCGGCATGGGGATGGCGATTAACGCGAATGTGCCTGACCCGGACAAGCTGAGCGATGTGAGCCAGAAGATCGCGCTGGATAAGGCGCTGAAGTACATGGCGCTGCAACCCGGTCAGAAACTGCTGGGCAAGCCGGTGGATGTGGTATTCATCGGTAGCTGCACCAATTCGCGCATCACTGACCTGCGGGAAGCTGCCAAGTTCATTCAGGGGCGCAAGGTCGCGGACAATGTGCGTGTAATGGTCGTCCCCGGTTCGCAGCAGGTGAAGGTGCAGGCTGAAGCCGAAGGGCTGGACAAGATTTTCCGCGAGGCAGGCGCTGAATGGCGCGAGGCCGGTTGCTC
>CAIVEA010000804.1 GCA_903904765.1 uncultured Chloroflexota bacterium | reverse complement strand
GCGATACGATTGCGTGGGATGTGGGAGCAGTGGCAGAAGGTACGACCTTCAAGCTGTTTTATTCGGCGGAAGGCGGGATGAAGGGTGGTCAGACGGGCTTCAGCGGCGGGCAGTCGGTGGATTTGACTCTCGACCCGGCTGGATTGAGCGCGGACATTCTGGCGCGTTTCCCGCAGCTGGAGGGCTATGCTGCGCTGAAACTGCCCGAATCGGCACAGGAGATCGTGCGCGGGATTGTCCGCAGCCAGATCGGTGTGGCAGCGTTTGGTTCGGATGGTAAGGCGATTGATGGCACAGGGCTGCAAATCCCCGGCGTGCTGGATGATCTGTTTGTGTATGCCGGCGAACTGGGCGTGACGTATGCCGGCGATGTGCCGACTCTACGGGTGTGGGCACCTACCGCGCAGCGTGTGCGGCTGATGCTGTTCGATGACTCGCAACCGGATACCAAAGCGAAGCTCATCCCGATGACGCTGGATCGGGAGACGGGCGTGTGGAGCGTGGAAGGGGATGCGTCGTGGTCGCGCAAGTTCTACCTGTACGAGGTGAAGGTGTATGCGCCTTCGGTGCAGGAGATCGTGACCAACCGCGTGACTGACCCGTACTCGCTGAGTCTATCCACCAACAGCCTTCGCAGCCAGATTGTGCGGTTGGAAGATGCTGACCTGCTGCCGGAAGGCTGGAACGATCTGGCGAAGCCGCCGGTGAGCGCGGCGGAAGATACGGTCATCTACGAACTGCATGTGCGCGATTTCAGCATGAATGATGCCACTGTGCCGGAAGACTATCGCGGCACGTATTTGGCATTCACTGTGCTGGACAGCAACGGCATGCAGCATCTGGCGGGACTGGCACAGGCTGGCCTGACCTATCTCCACCTGCTGCCGGTGTTCGATATTGCCACGATCAACGAGGTGAAGGCCGAACAGCAAAACCCTGATCCGGCGGTGCTGGCAACGTTCCCGTCGGACTCTGAGGAACAGCAGGCGGCGGTGAATGCGGTGCGTGATGCGGACGGCTTCAACTGGGGCTACGATCCGTTCCACTACACCACGCCGGAGGGTAGCTATTCGACCAACCCGGACGGTGTGACGCGCATCTTAGAGTTCCGCCAGATGGTACAGGCGCTCAATCAAGTAGGTCTGCGGGTGGTGATGGATGTGGTCTATAACCACACTAACTCCAGCGGTGAGAATGAAAAGTCGGTACTCGACCAGATTGTGCCGGGATATTACCAGCGCCTGAATAACAAGGGCGCAGTGGAAACCAGCACTTGCTGTGCGAATACCGCCACCGAACACCGCATGATGGAAAAGTTGATGATCGACTCGCTAGTGACGTGGGCGAGGGCCTACAAGGTGGATGCGTTCCGCTTTGACCTGATGGGCCATCACATGCGGGCGAATATGGAGCATGTGCGGGCGGCGCTGGATGCGCTCACGCTGGAAAAGGACGGCGTGGACGGCAAAGCGATTTACCTGTACGGCGAAGGCTGGAACTTCGGTGAGGTGAAGGATAATGCGCGGGGCGTGAACGCTACCCAGTTGAATATGGGCGGTGTGGGCATCGGCACGTTCAATGATCGTCTGCGTGATGCAGTGCGCGGCGGCACACCGTTCGGTGATCGCACCTATCAGGGCTTCGCTAACGGGCTGTCGGTCAACCCGAACGGGCTGACAGGCGGCACGGCAGAAGAACAGGCGGCACGGTTGCTGCTGTTCAGCGATCAGATTCGCATCGGGCTGGCGGGCGGTCTGCGCGACTACTCGTTCATCGGTGCAGACGGTAGCACCATCACGGGCGCGGATGTGCCGTATGGTGGCGATCCGCAACCGACGGGTTATACGCTCGACCCGCAGGAACAAATTGTGTATGTCTCCAAGCACGATAACGAGACGATCTGGGACATCACGGTTTACAAGCAGGTTCCGGGCGCGACGGTGGCGGACATGGTGCGGATGAATAATCTCGCGCTGAATATCGTCATGCTTAGTCAGGGTGTGCCGTTCTTCCATGCGGGCGATGACCTGCTGCGCTCGAAATCAATGGATCGGGATAGCTACAACTCTGGCGATTGGTTCAATAAGCTGGACTTCAGCTACCAGTCGAATAACTTTGGTGTGGGGCTGCCGATTCAGGACAAGAATGGCGATCGCTGGCAAGAGCTTCAGCCGCTGCTGGCGAACGCGGCGCTGGTGCCGACCCCCGCTGATATTGAAAGCGCACGGATGAACTTCCGCGAGATGCTGCATATCCGGCAGAGTTCGCCGCTGTTCCGGTTGCCGACGGCAGAGGATGTGATGGCGCGGTTGACGTTCCAGAATGTCGGCCCCGATCAAATTCCGGGGCTGATCGTGATGACGCTGGACGATGTGGGCGATCTGGCTGATCTGGATGCGAACTATGCGCGAATCGTGGTGCTGTTCAACGCCAATACCGACGTGGTAACGTTCACAAATGCGGAACTGGCGGGGCAGGCGTTTGTCCTGCATCCGGTACTGGTGGACTCGTTCGATGCGGTGGTGCGCGGCGCAGCCTTCGATGCTAGCAGCGGCACATTCACCATTCCGGGTCGCACGACGGCGGTGTTCGTGCTGCCGCAGTAATTCAGGTTTT
>CAIVEA010000803.1 GCA_903904765.1 uncultured Chloroflexota bacterium | reverse complement strand
CTGAGCGCCTGTTTGAACGCGCCACCTGAAAACACCCATGTTGGCGTGTTCAGAATGTAGTAGAATACAATGCGGTAGAAGGCCTGTCACCTGCTATTGTGAGTGTTACTCGTTATTAAAGGTAAATTGCCATGTCGGATGCCGCCAAGCCTTATGTGCTGATTATCGAAGATACCGAGGATATTGCGGTCATCATTCAACTCACGCTGGGGGCTTCCGGCTTTGAGACGCGCCACGCGCCCAACGGGACGCAGGCCTTGCGGATTTTTGAGGAGCGCCGCCCCGATCTGGTTCTGCTGGACATCGGCATGCCCGATATGAATGGCTGGCAGGTGCTGGAGGCCATCAAGAAGCAGTTCCCGGATGCCAATATGCCCGTAATCGTGCTGACGGCCTTCGATGACCCCGCCAATAAGCTGATCGGCAAGCTGCAACACCTCGTCTACCGCTACCTCACCAAGCCGTTTGACCCGGAGCGCCTGCGTAATACAGCGCGTGAAGCGGTGGGGATGACCTCCTGACGCTGGCCTGATGCCCGACGACAATAACGCCCGTTACGAAGAGATTCTGCGGCGGCTGCAAGACCGCAAAACCCGCGAAGCTGCCGTCCCGCAGCAAGATGCGCTGGCGACGGCGCTGGATAGCCTCGACGCGCTGGGTGCGCTGGAGCAGATCAAGAAGCGCCGCCCGACTGCGCTGCGCGTGTACGGGCCGAAGGCGTTCAGCGGCCTGCTGCCCGCTGTGTGGTCGGGGGTGTGCGTGTGGTACAAGCCCAAAGGCCACTTCCACTACGAAACGCTGGGGATTCTGGGCGTGTGGTTGCTGCGTCCGTCGCGCTCAGAAGGAATGGCGGAGGTGCTAGTCGGCACGAAAACGCTGCCGTTCAGTGCGCCCGTGTTCAATCCCGAATCGTATTATCACCACATTCGCCGCAAGTTCGACCTATTTTACACGGGCGATGCCTCCCCGCCGGAGGCCGCACACTGTCTGTGGGCCGCGCCTTACGCGCCGGAGGAACGCCTGTCGCAGCGGGCGGCGCTGCAACAGGCGCTGGCGGCGTGGCGCGACATGCAGGGTGGCAGCGGCTAATGCTGGCTTTTGTGGTACAATCCCGCCCCGTAGACCTCTGTATACACGCAACAGGATAGAGCGCATGAGCGAGTGGAAACCTGTCATCGGGCTGGAAATTCACGCCGAGTTAATGACCGAGAGCAAGATGTTCAGCGCCTGTCCGGTGGTGGACAGCGTGGAGGCCGAACCGAACACGGCGGTGGATGCCGTTTCGATGGGGCTGCCCGGCACGCTGCCCGTGATTAACCAGCGGGCAATCGAGTTCGGGTTGATGGTCGGTCTGGCGCTGAATTGCACCATCCCGCCCGTGAACCAGTTCGCCCGCAAGAGCTACTTTTACCCCGACCTGCCCAAAGGCTACCAGATCAGCCAGTATGATCGCCCGCTGGCGGTCAACGGTTGGGTGGATATTGATGTTACGCCGGAGACGGGCGACCCGTACACCAAGCGCATCCGCATTCGCCGCGCCCATCTGGAAGAAGATACCGGCAAGCTGACGCACG
>CAIVEA010000802.1 GCA_903904765.1 uncultured Chloroflexota bacterium | reverse complement strand
GGCGCCAAGATTTACATCCAGAACGTTCGCCCCGGCATCAGCACCACCGACCAGCGCGAAGAAGGCTGCAAGAACGCCGCCGCTGATCGTGGTCTGGAAGTTGTCCGCGTGGACTACAACGAAAACGATGCCAACAATGCCCAACAGCAGGCCACCGCTGTGCTTCAGGCCAACCCCGATATCACCGGCATGTTCGCCACCAACACCTTTGGTGCGCTGGGCGCGGGTGCTGCCATCAAGAATGCGGGCCTCGAAGATGTGGTGAAGGTCGCCCTGTTTGACGCTTCGGAAGAGAACATTGGCTACCTGCGCGAAGGCACAGTGTCGCTGGTGATCGCTCAGAAGCCTGCCGACATGGGTTACATGGGCGTGATTATGGCGATTGCTAACGTGCGTGGTTACACGTCGATCCCGAAGCGCGTCCCCACCGGTTACTTCGTCTTCACGAAGGATAACGTGGACGATCCCGCCAGTGCGAAATTCGTCTACACCAGCTAGTTTTACGCAGTAACAGGGAGGCCGGCTCCGGCTGGCCTCCCATTCCGTTTTCAAACTCGTTATGCAATGTGATTTGCCTCCGTGTGGCAGTCACCCCGGTCACTGCATTCCACAACGTTAGGATAGATCTTCATGGCAGCAGTTTCGTCTAGTTCAAGTTCGTCTTTTTCCAAAGAACGCCTGCTCGACTATGTAGCTCGGAGTTGGGCGTATATTTTCCTTTTGGCTATGGTGATCTTCTTTTCGATCACAGGCAAAGGGTTTCTTTCTCTCGCAAATTTCGCCAACGTACTTGTGACGAGTACGATGGTTGCGCTGATGGCGATTGGTCAGACTTATGTGGTCATCACCGCTGGCATTGACCTGAGCATTGGTTGGACCGTTGGCCTCGCTTCTGTCATTTGCGCCCGTGTCATGCGCGACGCAGTGAACGGTGGGACAGATATTGGTCTGGCAATGCTCATGGGCGTTGGCCTTGCATTAGTAGTGTCCATCATTCCCGGTATCATCAACGGCATCCTCATCGCACGCATTAAAGTTCCACCCTTCATTGCCACATTGGGTATGTTCGGCATCGTGCGCGGGGCGGCCTTTTTGCTCACTGATGGACAGCAAATCATCGGTAATCTGCCTCCAATGCTCCAGGACTCGCTCCGTTCTATCGGAAGTGGCAGCTTGCTGTGGTATGTTCCCACACAAGGTTTATTCGTCCTGACCCGACCCGCAGAGTTACCGCCTGAAATCAGCCGTGGTGTGGCGGCGCTGCTACCCTACCCCGTCATCATCACAGCCATCGTGGTCATCGTTTTTGCTTTCGTCTTGGGGCGTACCCGCTTTGGTCGCCACACTTATGCCATCGGCGGCAATCAGGACGCAGCCGTGCGTTCCGGTATCAACATCAAAAAGCATCTCACTTGGATTTATGTGCTGGCAGCTTTTACTGCCGGTATCGCGGGTGTTTTACACACCTTCCGCTTTACAGCCGGTGCGCCGAACGCAGCCGAAGCTGCATTGTTGCAGTCAGTGGCAGCCGTCGTCATCGGTGGAACCAATCTCTTTGGCGGTGAAGGTAAAATTAGCGGCGCGGTCATTGGTGCGCTCATCATCAATGTGCTTTCCAATGGCCTCGTTATCATCAACATTAATCCGCTGTGGCAGTTCGTGGTTGTAGGTGTTGTCATCATCATCGCCGTGCTCGTAAATCAGGCACAGGCGGCGCTAGAAAGGCTGCGGACAAATGTCTGATATTCTGCTTCAGTGCAATGGAGTCTGTAAGTTCTTCGGCGGTTTGACAGCGCTCGACCATGTGGATTTCGAGGTTTCTCGCGGTGAAGTGGTGGCGCTTCTGGGCGATAACGGCGCAGGCAAAAGCACCCTTATCAAATGTATCTCCGGGGTGTACAAACCGGAACGCGGGCACGTAACCTTTAATCAAGCCGAGATCACCAATCACTCGCCCTCTGAAATTCGTGACCGGGGTATCGAAACCATCTATCAGGATTTGGCGCTCGCAGAAAACCTCGATGTAGGCGCGAACGTGTTCTTGGGCAAAGAACGCACGCGCAAATTCATGGGTATTTTCTCGGTCACAGATGATGAGACCATGCGTAAAGAAGCCAATGCGGTCTTGGATCGCTTGGATATTCACATTCCGTCGCTCAAGCAAAAGTTGGTGAACCTGTCCGGCGGTCAGCGTCAGGCCGTTGCCATCGCCCGTGCGCTGTACTGGAATGCACAACTGGTGATTATGGATGAACCGACCGCTGCGCTGGGCGTTCCAGAGCAGCGTAAAGTATTGACGCTAGTACGCACTCTGCGCGATCAGGGTGTGCCGGTTATTCTCATCAGCCACACGATGCAGGATGTCATGGAAGTGGCAGATCGCATCGTAGTCATGCGTCGCGGGCGCGTTGTCGCCAACATCATGCGTGCCGATGCCACCGTTGACTTGATTGTGAAGCACATTGTTGGCGCGTCGGAGATGGCGTAGGCCACCGCACAGTCCGAGGAAGCACAATGGGATTGGATTTACTGACATTCGGTGAGGCGCTGGTGGAAGTGATGCGGACGAAAGTGGGACATCCCCTCGATCGTCCTGAACTATTCACCGGTCCATACCCAAGTGGCGCACCCTTCATTTTCGCAGCGCAGGCGGCACGCTTGGGAGCGAAAGTGGGTGCAATTGGCGCTATTGGCGCTGATGCATTTGGCAAGTGCCAGCGCGACCAACTAATCGCCGATCAAGTGGATGTGCGCGGGTTATACACGCTGGAAGATTACACGACGGGCGTGGCCTTCGTTTCCTATAACCCGGATGGTTCGCGTGATTTCGTTTTTCATGCCCGCCATGCCGCTGCTGGTCAGTTGAACTCTAGCATGCTCCCCCCCGAAATGTTTGAAGGGTTAAAATGCCTGCACATCATGGGATCTACTCTCTCGATGCACGACCACGCCCTTCAAATGGGGCTGCAAGCATTGACGATGGCTCAACAGGTGGGCGCAAAAATCAGCTTTGATCCCAATTTACGCCCGCAACTGCTCTCCCCAGAGAGGGCCTGTATAGCTTTCCAACCCTTTGTGGCTGCGGCTGATGTACTGCTGCCCACCGCGCACGAAGCCATGCTGCTGACTGGAACAACAACGGCTAATCAGGCGATAGCCGCGCTCCTCACAGGCAAAGAGGGACGCTGTATCATCCTCACTGAGGGCGCTGACGGTTGCACAGTCTATCGGAATGGAACAACTCCTTTCAAAGTGCCCGGATTCCCCGTCAAGGAAATTGACCCAACCGGAGCGGGGGATTGTTTCGATGCCGGTTTCTTGACACGCTGGCTTGCAGGGGATTCACCTGAAACCGCTGCTCGATTTGCGAACGCCTGTGGCGCATTGGCTGTAACTGCGATGGGGCCAATGGCGGGCGCTAAAGTTCGTGCTGAAGTGGAAGCGTTCCTCGCAGCACAACCCTGACACCATCCAAACGCTCAGAAAGACACACCATAGAGGAGCAATAAGTATGACTGAAGCCATCTCTGCCGGACGCTGGCTGGGGCTAAAAAGAACCAGCACAGCGAGCGACGTTTTCACCATTCTCGCCTTCGATCAACGCGGGACTTATCGCAAGATGCTGCCTACTTCTACCACCTACGAAGAAGCTGTAGCTATCAAGCGCGAAGTCGTGGTCGCCCTGTCCAAAACGGCCAGCGCAGTACTGCTGGATACCGATTACGGCCTCGAATCGGCGCTGAATATGGATCGCCGCAGCGGTTTGCTAATGTCATACGAAAAAAGCGGCTACAGCGGTGATTCCACGTATCGCCACATTGAATTTGAGCCGGATTGGACTGTTGCCAAGATCAAGCGCATGGGCGCAACTGCTGTCAAGTTGATGGCCTACTACCATCCCGACACTGGCGCACTGGCGGAAGAAATCGAAGGTGTCATCAAGCAGGTAGCCACTGATTGCCATGCTCACGACATCCCACTCTACCTTGAACCCATGTCATACAGCCTACAATCGGATGTCGCCAAAGAAAGCGAATCCTTCGCCAAGACGCGCCCCGAAGTCGTCCTCAAAACGGCGGAGCGCCTCAGCCCCTTGGGTGCGGATGTACTCAAGCTGGAATTCCCGTATGATGCCAACTACAACACCGATCATGCCGAATGGCAGCGTGCCTGCGAATCCATCAGCAAAGCCAGTGTGATTCCTTGGGTGCTACTCAGCGCGGGTGTTGACTTCCGCACGTTCGCCGACCAAACCCGTATAGCTTGCGTTGCGGGAGCCAGCGGCTTCCTCGCAGGCCGTGCCATCTGGAAAGAGGCCGTCACCCTAACCGCCGCCCAACGTGCCGAATTCCTGTCCGGCACAGCCAGTACCCGCCTGCAAGAACTGAGCGATATCGCCAACAAGAACGCCCGTCCCTGGACGGAGTTTTTCGCCCCCATGCCTGCACCCAAAGGCTGGGAAAAAACCTACTAAACCGCAAGCAAACAAAAAACCGGGTGCGGTTATGCGCCCGGTTTTTGATTCAGATGCCGATCGCAGTGATTACCCCGCGATGATCTTCTCACGGCGCTTACGATCCTTCAGGCGTTCCTCACTGTTCAGGATGCGTTTACGCAGTCGCAGGTTCGCAGGCGTAACTTCCAGTAGCTCATCTTCCGCCATGAACTCAATCCAGTCATCGAGGCTGAAGTCGCGGGGCGGTGTGAGCGATGAAGTGGTTTCCGAAGGCTTAGCGCGGTGATTGGTCAGGTGCTTGGCCTTAATCACATTCAAATCCAAATCGCCGGGACGAATGTGTTCCCCGACCACCATACCTTCATACACATCCACGCTGGGGCCGATGAAGAAGCTCCCGCGCTGCTCAAGATTCACGAGCGCATAGGCCGTTGCGGTTCCGGTCTCCATTGCCACTAGGCTACCGAACTGCCGTCCTGGAATTTCGCCGGAAACCGGATCGTAGCCATGATGGAGGCTGTGAATCTGTCCCATACCACTCGTCGCCCGCATGAATTGCGAACGGAAACCCAGCATACCGCGTGTGGGGACGAGATATTTCAGGTAAGTCGTGGTGTTTTCGGTACTCATATCGGTCATTATTCCGCGCCGTCCACCCAGCAACTCGACCACCGTGCCCACCAGATTTTCCGCCACTTCGATATGCACTTCCTCAATCGGTTCCAACACTTCGCCAGTTTCCGGGTCCTCCCGGTAAATCACTTCTGGCTTGCTGACCTCAAATTCGTACCCCTCACGGCGCATGGTTTCAATCAAAATGCCTAGATGCAATTCACCGCGCCCACTGACCACAAACTTATCCGGCGAATCGCTGTCGCCCACACGCAGCGCCACATTGGAGCGCGTCTCGTCATACAGGCGTTGGCGAAGACGACGCGAAGTCCCCCATCCGGTCTTCCCTTCACGTCCCGCCAGCGGAGAAGTGTTTACGCCGAAAGTCATCCGCACCGTCGGCTCTTCCACGCTGATCGGCGGAAGCGGTTCTGTCACAGCTACATCCGCAATCGTATCGCTAATGTGCAATTCGCTGAACCCGCCGAAGGCCAGAATATCGCCAGCGGACATTTCATCCACATCTAGCTTAGAAAGATTGTGAAAACTGAAAAGGTATTCGATACGCCCATTCACTCGGCGACCATCTGTCTTGATTTGCACGACAGGCATCCCGCGACGGATCTTGCCGGACATCAAACGGCCAATGCCAATCTGCCCCTTGTAGTTGTCATATTCCAGCGTCGTAACCAGTAAGCGGGCAGGATCATCCATCTCCACTGTAGGCGGCGGAACTTCCTTGATGATAGTTTCAAACAGGGGAGTTAAATCACTGTGCAATCCAGCAGGTGCATAACCAGCCTTCCCGACCAGCCCAATCGCATACACCACCGGAAAATCAGCTTGCTCATCGCTCGCACCCAGTTCAATGAACAGGTCAAACGTTTCGTTCAACGCTTCATCAGGGCGGGCAAAGGGGCGATCCACCTTATTGATGACCACAATAATTCGCAGCCCCAACGCCAGCGCCTTACGCAACACGAACCGCGTCAGCGGCATTGGCCCTTCAACCGCGTCCACGAGAAGAAGTGCGCCGTCCACCATGTTCAGGACGCGCTCCACTTCGCCGCCAAAATCCGCATGTCCCGGTGTATCTACGATATTGATCTTCGTCCCGCCCCATGTGACGGCTGTGTTTTTGGCGAGAATGGTAATTCCACGTTCGCGTTCCAGATCGTTCGAGTCGAGAATGCGTTCCCCAACGTTCGCCGACTCGCGGAATACCTTCGACTGTTTGAGCATGCCATCCACGAGCGTTGTTTTGCCGTGATCAACATGCGCGATGATCGCGATATTCCGAATATCATTCCTTACTTGTGACACAGGCATTCCCCGATTTCTTATGTTTTCGTACTTGCATTGTAACAGAGGATAGCGGACGCATGATAGTGGAAACCCTCGCGCTGGTGCGAACGAGGGTTCGTACATTCAAACTGGTGAGGTTGTCAGTGTGCCTACACGGAACGAAGACGCTCCGGTTGGCCGCTGGCGGCTGAATGATAGGCCGCCACAACAATCTCGACAGATCGCAGGCCATCCTCACCCGTGATAGAAGGCGTGCGATCTT
>CAIVEA010000801.1 GCA_903904765.1 uncultured Chloroflexota bacterium | reverse complement strand
TCAAAGTAGTGCAACTCGCACAAAACCCTGAGCGTGAAGGCTAATTATGGGCGAGCAAGCGCCGGATCGTCAGCGCCAAATGGAAGGCCAACCGGATTTCAGGACGATCCAGATCAATCTGAGCAATCTCATTAATACGGTTCATGCGATAGAGAAGCGTATTGCGGTGTACAATCAACGTGTCTGCCGTTTGGCTCAAATTACCATGACAGTTGAAAAATGCTTCCAACGTCTTGATGAGGTCGGCATTCTGGCGGTGATCGTATTCTTCCAGCGCCCCCAACGTCTTCTCGCAGAAAGCCATCAGTTTTTCCCGATCCGACAGCCCCAGAATCAACTGATACACGCCCAGATCACCGATATACAACGGTGCATCGGTTTGCAACCGCGCCGCCAGTTCCAGCGCCTGCACCGCGTCGCGGTAGCTGCTGCGCCACATGGAAATATCGCGTGCCGCCTGCCCCATGCCGATCACCACACGCCCACCCGGATACTGCCGCTGAATCTCCTGCGAGAAATGTCGTGCCAGCTTCATACTAGTATCCACCGGGTCTTTGGGGTCAGTAGCGTGGAAGACCACCAGTTCGTTCTCGCGTTCGCGCTGCCAGACTAACGCGCTGGCATGTTGATTCATCACAATGCCATTCACCAGCGTTTCGAGGCGGCGGTTAGACGGTTGTTTGTCCCCCTGCCATGCCAGCACTACCGCCACATGCGTTTGCAGCATATCGTGTTCGAAGCGTTCGCCTTGCCGGACAGCCTCCTGCTGGCTGACATCTCCGATCAGCAACCGATCCAAAAACGTCCCGCGCAACCGCTTTTCGGTATCGCTAATGGCCTTCGCCTTCGCCATCTCCAATGCACAGGCGGCAGCGCCATGTTCCGCCACCAGCACATCAATATCATCCAGATCAGTATCGCGCCCGATGATGGATAGGAACCCACGACCGATGTTTTTGGTGATAACGGGCGAAACTAGACGCGCAATCCCCGGTGTAGGCAGCGACTGCAACTGCACCGGATTATCTATCTCCACTACACGATGGCGATCTTGCATCTCGACAGGCAGATTGTTTGAGTTTTTCAAGAATAGTTCGATGTCGTCCCAGTTACCGATGAACTGCGGTTGCACCGCACTCTCAATGATCCGTAGGCGTTTATCCTGAATCACGACGGCCTTATTGGTCAGCCGCGCCATTGCGTTCACCAGTTCCGCCATGCCTTCGTTACGCGAGGAAATCTGCGTGAGTTGGCGGTAAATCTGGGTCGCCCGCCGTTCAAGCTGCCCTTTGCGGTCAACCAGCAAGCTGACAATAGTTTTTTCGATTACCCGGATGCGACTGCCTCCCGGCAGAATCAGCACAGGCATACCGATCGCATTGGCCTCCGCCACCAGTGCGGCAGGCGGATTCTCGCTCAATACCACAGCAGCGGCCTGCAAATCCGCCGCCCAGCGCACAATATCGGCATCGGACGTATTGCGCGAATTCTCGTTTTCAGGCGGCGGAACGAGTACAATCTCGCCGCGCTGGATGATTTTCCCGGTAGTGCGATTTTCGGGATAAAATACATTCGCCCATGTCACCATCCGGTTGAGCAGGCCGTCCCCCGCCACCACCCGCGTCCCCAACGGCAACGCCTGTTTACGAACATCTTCTACAGTCAGCGTGCTATTACTATCCATCACAAGCCTCTACATCCCCTGCTGCCCAGCAATACACATTTACTCCCACCGAACTCTGCCGCTGAGATTAAGTCTCCCCTGTCACTATGCCGATGATGATGACACCGGCGAATACCAGCAGACAAATCCCCAAAAAGTTACGATCAGGACTCCAGTACAGGTTGACCGAGGCCAACCCCGCCAGTAGCGCCCCGCCTAACCACGTCGTGGGACTAACCCGCCAGCGGCGCGAATACTGGTACAGGCCAGAACCGAGCAAGATGACCGCGCCTGAAAGTGGCACAATCCAATTTGGAAATTTGAAGCCGCTGTCCGCCAGAACTTGGATCAAGGCAAAAACCAGCACCAGCAAGAACCATGTCAGCCGTTCTGTGCGCTCCTCGGCACGCGATTTTCCACCTGTGGCTTTGTTCATCTTTTCGCCCCTGCACTTGTAGAACATGCACAGTAAAGCATACACGATCTATACAAATTCAGCCAACAGCCAGCAATTTCGCAAGCGGTGTTATAATGCACACTGAACAGATTCAAACAGTGAGCAGTTAGTATGACTACGCGAATTTTGATTATTGAGGATGATCGTCAACTCTCGCGCATCCTGCAACTCGAGTTGCAACATGTCGGTTACGAGGCGCTCACCGCCTTCAACGGGCTTGAAGGGCTGCGCTTATTCCATGACTTGCGCCCGGAACTCCTCATTCTAGATGTTGCGCTCCCCTTAATGGATGGCATGACCGTCTGCAAGCGCGTCCGCGATTTCTCCGATGTACCGATTCTGATGATGACTGCCCACGCCATCACCGAGCAGGATATTGCGGCGGGACTGGATGCCGGTGCGGACGAATTCCTGATTAAGCCGATTCGTCCGGTAGAATTTCAGGCACGGGTAAAAGCCTTGCTGCGGCGCTATCACGGGCAACAAAAAACGGCTGAAGAGGACGACATTCAGAGCTACGAGGATGAGTATCTTTCGGTGGATTTGAATGGACGGCATGTACTGGTGAAGGGCAAAGATATGCGCTTGACCCCTACCGAGTACCGCTTGCTAGAGATGTTCATCAAACGGCAGGGGCAGGTACTTACCTTCCAGCAAATACTGGAACATGTGTGGGGTTTTGAGTACCACAACGAGTATCACTACCCGCGCATTTACGTCTCGCACCTGCGTCACAAGATCGAACCCGACTACCGGATGCCAACCTATATCCATAACGAATATGGCATTGGCTACCGATTCGTCAGCCAGATTAACATCGAAACCTAGCACATTGGCGCAGTCAGCGCATCAATTGCCCCTTTCGACGGTCAACTGATAATCACCACTGGTCAAGCCCTGCTGCACCTGGAAACGCGATACAATCACGCGATACGTTCCGGGAGCCAGATTCAGACCCCGCAGTGCCGCGTCGCGGGTGGATTCGCCTGCCGCATCATCATTCATTGCGATTTCATTCCCGCTGGCATCCTGTACAATCAAGAACGCATCCAGATCGCCGTTCACGCGATTCAGCCGCAGATTCACCACAGTGGGCGCATCCAGCATGAGCGTATAGACGATCGAGGGTAACAAATCGTTGACTGTGCCGCCCACTTGATCGCCCACCGCCAGCGGCAGCCCTTCGTTGGGTTGCGGTTGCGAACCGGATACCCAATTCAGCGTTAGCGTATACCCGCCTGTCGTATGCCCCTGCCGCCAATCGTAACGGGTTGCAATG
The DNA here is from genome assembly GCA_903904765.1 of uncultured Chloroflexota bacterium. The sequence continues at coordinate 4,749 of CAIVEA010000801.1, read as the reverse complement.
ATGATATACTCACCGTTGGCGGGTAAGGTCATATTCGTCAGCAGTGCATCGCGTCCGGGGCCGTTAGGGTCATCATCATTCTCAAGCAGCGTAACGCCCTGATTGTCGGTCAGCGTAATGAACGAGTCCAGATCACCACTGGTCGCCGACATCCGAATTTCAATCTGATCGCCGGCCTGCCCGCTGAAACGATATTGCTGCTCAAAAACCGTATCGTTCAACGCGCCGGTTAGCGTCTGCCCGTAGCGGATCGGTCTTTCCTCGCCGCCGCCCACCACATCCGGCGCATGATCGAGCTTCCACAGCCAACCGTTGGTGAAGATGCAACCAGACGCATCGCTGTTTTCTCCGGTTCCTGAAAGGACAGCCACATCCCCGTCTGTAAGTGTGCTATCCGCGAACGTCCCCGCAAGCGCACCGTTGACATACAGGCTGAACTGACTGCCCACAGCAACCAGTACCAGTTCATTCGCATCCGAAGCGCCCGCCCGAATAGAATCACCTGTCCCGTAGGTGTAATCTTTCCACTCGCTGTTCAAACGTGGTTGGAACCATATCTTGCTGTTACGGTCTATCGCCACCGAATAGAAATTCGCATCAGACTGCGATTCAGCCTGCCGGAATACGAACCCGCAGTAATCTTCAGGCGCACCCAACCCCCATTCCACCGTCGCACCCACGATGAAATCGGCATACCGCTGGTTAAAAGCCGTCCATTCCACCCAGTTGTCGCGCCCCGTCAAATCCGAAACCTGCCGATCAAACTGCTCGCTCAACGAGCTGTTAACCGGGTCAACACCTAACGCGGCGACAATCGCCTGCGGGTCGCCCTGCGGGATAGAAGACTGTACATTCGTATTTGGCACAGGGCTAGGTGGCGGTATGAGAGTCGTAGGTTGAGTCGCCGTCAGGGTGTTGGTTGCGGTAGCTGTCGACGTGAAGGTCAGCGTTGCAGTAGCCGTTGCCGTGAATGTAGCTGTCGCTGTATCGGTGGCTGTCGCTGTTGCCGTCGCTGTCGCTGTTGCGGTTGGCGTAAACGTCGGCGTATCCGTCGCCGTCGGGGTAGCCGTCGGCGTGTGTGTAGGCGTATTGGTTGGCGCAAGCGCAATCGGCACGCTGCGAACATTACCGTAGGCGCTGACCACATTCTCCGAAGACGACACCCAGCCAATCACGCCGTCCGCCAGCCCGATCTGATACCAACCGCCATCCTCGCTCACGCCCAGAATGTCTGCCCGCCCACCAATGTCCAGCGTGGCAATTTGCGGGTACGTCAAGGCGGGGCCAAGGCGCACTGGCAGTGCCCGCGCCGCTTCCGCCACTGGAGTCGCGGGGGTCGGAGTCAGGGTCGGCGTAGGTGTATCAGTGGGGGTGGCTGTCGCCGTTGCTGTGGCGGTAGCCGTCACCGGGGTGGGTGTACTGGTCGGGATGCGTGTGGGAACCAGCGCCCCGGCTGTCGCACTAGGAATGAACGTCACAACCTGCGGCGTTGGATCGCCCGCACAGCCCGCCAGCACGATTGCCAGCAGGAAGAGAGGGAAAACGCTGAATGGTTTACGCAAGATCACGGCAAACTCCATTCAATCCAGCAGGTCACAACTGCTCTATTGTAATCGAGTCTGCCAGCATCGGCTAACCAGTGGGTTTGCTTACGGTTTTAGTGTCGCGTTTGCTGCCCTTCACGCCCTTCAATCCGCGTGCCGCCGTCAGTTCGACCAAGCTGGTGCGGTAATCATACGAGTTACGGCGCTTCTCGGCCTGTGCTTCGCGGGCAGCATCCAACAGCGCGTACACCACATCACGCGGGGACATGCCTTCTTCCTGCCACAGGTAAAAGGCCAGCGACCCCGGCATGGTGTTGATCTCGTTCAAGTAAATCTTGCCCGCGTCCAACTGCACGAGGAAATCCAATCGCGCCGTACCCGACCCTTCGATGCCGCGAAAAGCACGCACGGCCAGCCCACGAATTTCTTCAGTCATCTCCGCACTCAAGGGGGCGGGGATCAGGCGTTCGGCGCTTTTCATGCCTTCGTTGCCACGCATATACTTGTCCTCGTAGGTCAGGAACTGATCCCACGATACGGGTTGCTCCAGCACCGAAGCACGAATCTGGTCATCATGCCCCATCACAGCGCAGTTGATCTCAAGCGCATCCTCAACCGCCTGCTCGACCAGAACGCGCCGATCCAGATTCGCCGCCATCTCGATGCCCGTTCGCAGTAGCGCCTCATCGCTCACTTTGCTGATACCAATGCTCGACCCCAACGTAGCCGGTTTCACGAACATCGGGTACTTCAGTTGATGGATGATGTGGCTGACGACCTTATCCGGCGCATCCAGCCACTCGGCACGGGTGAACGACACGGCATCCACAATCGGCACACCTTGCTGGCTGAGCGCGATCTTGGTCATTATCTTGTCATTTGCCAGTGCCGATGCCAGCACGCCGCAGCCTACGTAAGCAATATCTGCCAGTTCAAACAAGCCCTGAAGCGTGCCATCTTCGCCGTGCGTGCCATGCACCGCCGGGAATACTGCATCTAGGCGGATGATCTCGCTCTTTTCAAAGCGTCCGGCAGTCGGGTTCACAATCAGCCCGTGATGCTCGGTGCTAGGGGAGAGGATGGCACTATAAACGCCTTTCATGCTGATGATTTCGTTCTGGAAGTTCTTCAATTCACGCAGGGGTTCGCCCGTATACCAGCGCCCTAGCCGATCAATGTAGATCGGCACAACATCGGTACGTTCGGGGTCGAAAGCACGCATCACCTGATGTCCGGTGACAATCGAAACATCATGTTCAACACTGCGCCCGCCGAAGATGACGGCTACGGTGGTTTTGCGTCTCGCGCTCATACCCTGCTCCTCGCTGGTATCGCCGGGTGCGCCAGCCGCAGCCCCGCGTTATCTGCTGGTCAATAGACTGATGAAGAATGTGATGGCAATCGCTGCGCTGGCAGCCACTTCGATCACATAACCCAGAACGAACATTTTAGCCGCCGTTTGTCCTGCCTGTAAAGCCTTACGCACATGGCGAAAGCGGACGAACTCCACCGCCAGCGTGCCAACCACGCTGCCCAGCAGCGTCCCCACCACCGGAATCGGGATGAAGAACGTACCGAGAATGCCGCCCACCAGCCCGCCGACCGCGCCCAGACAGGTCATGCCGCCTGTTTTCGCGCCCAGCAACGGCAACCAGAAATCGCTCGTCACCGCCACGAGCATCAGCAGGCTCATCACAATGCCCGAAGCCACCGTGATTCGCTGCCAACCTTCCAGAAATCCGAACGCTATGCCCACGCCCCATACCAGCACCGCACCCGGCATGATCGGCACGAAGGCCAGCAGCAGAGCGACCAGCATGGACGCACCCGCCACCAGCAACAAAACGCTCTGCCCCATCTCCATACTGCGTCCCCTTCACTTCCCGACCTATGACGAATAGGTTTCGGGGAGGTCATTCATAAAGAGTACGCAATCGCCCGTCCGCAGGTTGCTCCGATACCATGCCACCGCTTCCGCCAGCATTTCCACCACTTGAAGGCGATCCGCTGCGAACCCTGCCGCCAGCAGCCCCTCGCGGATCGGTTGTGTCTGTTTAGAGCCGACCAGAATCACATCCGTCGCATGGTGCGCGGCAATCTCGCCCAGTTTACGGTTCTCCTGTTCCTGAAGCATCCCCAACTCCACCATGCCGGGGGTGATGAGCAAACGCCGCCCGGTCTGGTGCAGCGCCAGCACCCGCAGCGCGTACACAATCCCCACCGGATTCGCGCTGTAGGCATCGTTGATGATCGTGATGCCCTCCGGCGTGACCTGCCGCACCAAGCGGCTTTCAGCCGGTTGCAACCCGCGCACCCGCCGCGCCACATCTCGCAGCGGCATGCCCTCATGCACCGCCACAGCCGTCGCCAGCAGCACATTGGTGACGTTATGCTGCCCTAGCAGCGGCATCTCAAACACTTCAGCCTGCCCAGTAGCGGTATCCGTCACCGTAAAGCGTAGGCCGTCCAGCGTTTCCTGTACATCGGAAGCCACAAAACGCGGCCCATCAGTGGAGATGCTATGCGGGTCAACCGTCTGACTGACCGCGAGGCGAGTCTGCGGATAACCGCGTCGGTACATTTCGCGCACATACGGGTTATCCCAGTTGAACACCCCTACCCCATCCTGTGGCAGCGCCTTGATGATCTCGTACTTGGCTATCGCTATGTTTTCCAGCGAACCAAAACGCTCCAGATGCTGCGGCCCCACTTCGACCACAATGCTGATGGCAGGGTGCGTCAAATCGCAAATACGCTCGATTTCGCCGGGGATATATGCGCCCATCTCGCACACGAAATACTCAATCCCGCGATCATGAGCGATGTCGTTATTGATGGCGATACACACGCCCATCATGGTGTTGTAGCTCTTGGGCGTGGGATAGGTCTTGTAGCGCCCGTTCAGGATGTGCGTCAGGTAGGTTTTGGTGCTGGTCTTGCCGTAACTGCCCGTGATACCCACCACCGTAGGCCGCACTTCGTCCAGTACACCCCGCGCCTGCGCGATGAAGCGCCGCCGCAGAAATTCCTCTACCGGCTGCACCACCACATTCGCCACCGTCAGAATCAGCGGTGCGCTCAGGAATGCCAGCAGACCGATCAGCAGCGCCACCGCCAAACGGACGATACCCAGTTCCGGCAGATGCATGCGGCTGATTACGAACAGCAGCACCCCTAGTTCAACCGCCGCCACCAGCCCGGCCGC
>CAIVEA010000800.1 GCA_903904765.1 uncultured Chloroflexota bacterium | reverse complement strand
GACGATGTGCGCGGCCAGGCGCTTATGCGGCATACTTTCGATACCCGCCTGGGCGCCGGCTTGGTGGGTGGTATTTCGCCACAGTCCGGCTACAGTCTAAGTCTTCCTCTTTATACCGCCTGCGGCGCGCAAGCGTTCCCCCGATCAATTAGGGATGAGGGTTGCTCACAAAAACCTGCCATTGAACAGTAGATAGGGGATTTCGATTGCCGATTCACCCCCCGCAGCGATATAGTTTCGGGAATGTTTTCATTCATCCATCTCAAAGGACACACCATGCGGCGCAGCAAAATTCTGGAACGGGTGCGGGCGGGGCAAGCCGCACGGATCGCCATGCTCGGTCACTACATCCCGGCCTTCATCGCGCACGCGGCGGTTGCGGGCTTCGATGGCATCTGGCTCGACCTCGAACACCGCCCGTTCGACCCCCGCGAAGTGCAGGCGCTGATGGCCTACTTCCACCTGTACGACATAGATTGCCTGCTGCGTCCGGCCACCCGCGAAAAGGCGCAGTTGTACCGTTACCTTGAGGACGGCGTGACGGGCTTGATGATCCCGCACGTCACCGATGTGGAAACCGCCCGTGATCTGGTGCAAAAGGTGAAGTTCCCGCCACTGGGTGATCGCGGCATCGAAGGGCGCAGTTTCGAGAGTAACTTCGGGCTGGACATCCCCGCCTCGCGGGAACCGCTGGCGGCACACGCCCTGCGCGAAACCTTCCTCGCCGTACAAATAGAAACCCCCGGCGGGCTGGCGCAGGCTGACGCGATTGCAGCCGTCCCCGGCGTGGACGCGCTGTACATCGGCCCTGCGGATTTGCGCCTGCGAATGAACCTGCTGCCGCCCGCCGAACAGGTCAGCCTGCGCGGAGCGATGGAACAGGTGGCAGCGGCCTGCGCCAAACACGGCAAGGCGTGGGGTTCGCTGGCGGGTGCGGCGGGCGAACTGCGCGAACAGCGCGAACTGGGGGCGCAGCTCATGGTGTGGGGGCTGGAGACGCGCATCCTTCAGGATGGGCTGAAAGCCGCCGCCGCCGATCTGAAAGCCGCGCTGGAGTAACAGACATCCTGTTTCGATCACGATTCCGGCTACAATAAGAGCAGGGATACGGAGGTCAAACGATGGTGCTACAGGATTTAATCCGCGCTGTAGATGTTCTATCGAGCGACGAGTTGGAGGCACTGTACCTGCACATTCGCCAGCAGCGAGAGCAGCGGCGGTTGGTGCAGGACGGGGCGCAAGATGGGATCATCATGCCGCCGATTCCGTTGGATGTGGACATTCTACGGCAAATTGGCGCTGCGCTACGCGAAGGCTTCAGCAAGGCCGATCTGGAAGAACTGGATCAGGCCATGAATGCGGAATACATCGAACCGTTGGATGATGACGAATGAGATTTATCCTCGACACAAACATCATTTCAGCGATCATCAAAGGTCATCCTGCGGTGTTTGTTCACTTTGAAGCGCACCGCAGTGATGAAATTTACCTGTGCCAACCTGTCTATTTCGAGACGATGCGGGGACTCATCTGGAAACGAGCCGATTCTAAGATCGGATTGTTAGAGAGATTACGTTCTCAACTCGGTTGGTTGCAACTCAACGATCATCACTGGACTCAAGCTGGGCGTTTCTGGGCTGATTCAGTCAGTCATGGTCGTCAGCTTTCAGATGTAGATTTACTGATTGCTGCACTAGCGTTCGATCTTGATGCGATTATCGTGAGTAATGATTCTGATTTTGATGCGCTGTCTGTGCAGCGTGAAAATTGGCTGGCTTAACGATCAGGACTGACCCTTATGGCTGTGGATGCGATCTCGCTGGAAGTATTCAAAAATCGGTTTGCGGCGGTGGCGGAGGAAATGGGCGTGACGCTGCAACGCGCCAGCTTCAGCCCCAATATCCGCGAACGGCTGGATTTCTCGTGCGCGGTATTCGACGCGCAGGCGCGGATGGTGGCGCAGGCCGCGCATATCCCCGTGCATCTGGGCAGTATGCCAGCTTCGGTGGACTATGCGCTGCGCCACTTCGACCACTTCGCGCCGGGGGATGTCATCCTGCTCAATGACCCGTTTCGCGGCGGCACGCACCTACCGGATATCACGATGGTGTCGCCGGTGTTCGTGGGCGATCAGGTGCAATTCTTCGTCGCCAGCCGCGCCCACCATGCCGATGTGGGCGGGATGTCGCCCGGTTCGCTGCCCCTCAGCACCGAACTGTATCAGGAAGGCATCATCATCCCGCCCATCAAACTGGTGGAGGCCGGACGGCGCAATCATGCGGCGCTGGCGCTGGTGACAGCCAACAGCCGCGCCCCCGAAGAACGACTCGGTGATCTGGAAGCGCAATTGGCGGCGCAGCGCGTGGGAACGGCGCGGCTGCTGGCGCTGGTAGCTGAATCCGGCGCGGCGCGGGTGCAGGAACACGCGCAGGCGCTGATGGATTATGCCCGCCGCATGACCGAGGCGCTCATCGAACGCCTACCGGACGGCGTGTATCGCTTCGAGGACGCGCTGGAAGGTGACGGACAGAACGATTTCCACATCCCAATTTGCGTGGCAATCACCATCGCTGGTTCTGCCATGACGATTGATTTCACGGGCAGCGCCCCGCAGGTGGCGGGCAATGTGAACGCAGTGGAGGCCATCGTGCGGTCAGCGGCGTGGTACTGCGTGCGCCTGCTGGCGGAGGACGATCTGCCCGTGAATCACGGGTGCTTCCTGCCCGTGCGGGTGATCGTGCCGCCGCACAGCGTGCTGAACGCCGATTTTCCGGCGGCAGTGGCAGTGGGCAACACTGAAACCGGCCAGCGCGTGGTGGATGTGGTACTGGGGGCGCTGGCTACCGCACTGCCGGAACGCATCCCCGCCGCTAGTCAGGGCAGCATGAACAACTTCACCTTCGGCGGGCATGTGAACGGGCGCGCCTTCGTCTACTACGAGACCATTGGTGGCGGACACGGCGGCGGGCCTCTCAGCGCGGGGTTGAGTGGTCGCCACAGCCACATGACCAACACGCGCAACACGCCCGTCGAGGCGCTAGAGATGGCGCTGCCAGCGCGGGTGCTGGAATATGCGCTGCGCGAAGGGTCGGGCGGCGCGGGCAAGCGCCCCGGCGGGGATGGCATCCGGCGGGTGTATGAGTTCCTCGCACCGGCCACCATCACGCTCAACAGCGAACGGCGCGTGTATGCGCCCTATGGCTTGGGGACGGGCGCGGCGGGCAAACCGGGCGACAACCGCATCATCCGGCGTTCCAGCGGCACCAGCACACTGGCGGCCTTCGACGCATGGGGGCTGGAAGAACGGGTGGGCGGCAAGTACGCGGGGCGCGTGGAAGCCGGAGATCGCGTGGTGATCGAAACCCCCGGCGGCGGCGGGTGGGGCTGATACAGCCCCTTCTCTTTGGCGGCTTATCGCATCCCGGCGCGGCGCTCACGCATCCGGCGAGTCTTGCGGCTGTGTGCCTTTCACGCTCAAACCGCCATCCACCGTGTAGTTCGCGCCCGTGACGAAGCTAGACTCGTCCGAGGCGAGGAACACGAACACACTGGCGACCTCATCAATCTTGCCCACGCGCCCGATGGGGTGCATTTCGTCAAATTCCTTGCGTATCTGGTCGGGGTGCGACTGTGCTGCCACAAACGCATGGAGCATGGGCGAGTCAATCGTGCCGGGGGATACGCAGTTCACGCGGATACCGAGCGCGGCGTAATCGGTGGACATCGCCCGCGCCAGCGCCGCCAGCCCGCCTTTGGTCATCGAATAGGCGGTGATCCCCGGCAAGCCGAGTAATCCGGTCACGCTGGACATGTGGATGATGCTGCCCTTGCCCACCCGCAGCATACCGGGGATGACGGCGCGGCTGACGAGGAATGTGCCGCGCAGGTTGACCGCCACGCAGCGGTCAAAATCCGCCACGCTGGTTTCGTGCAGGCGACCCGACGGCATGACCGCCGCGTTGTTCACCAGCACCGTGATCTCGCCAAATGCCTGCGCCAGTTGTGCCACCGCCGCTTGCACCTGTTCCTCGCGGCTGATGTCGCAGGCCAGCGCCAGCGCCTCACCGCCCTGTGCGCGGATGTCGTCCACCACCTGCTGACAGGCGCTCTGTTGCAGATCGAGTACGCCCACTTTCGCGCCTTCCTGCGCGAACCGCAGCGCAATTCCGCGCCCGATGCCACCGCCCGCCCCTGTGACCAGCGCCACTTTACCGTCCAGTCGTTTCATGTCGCCCATCCTTTCCATCCTGCCCGTTGAATGCCTGTATCCTACGATAATAAGCCAAATATCGAGAAATGGGGGCAACCATTCAAAGCCCTCTCCCAACCGCTGAGTACAGCTAGGCGAGAGGAAAAATGCAATATCGGCTTGCCCTACACCCTTCGCCATGAGGGAGAAGGGATGGGGATGAGGGTGATTGGTCATCCCGTTTCGGCCTAGGGGCGGCTACAATGGGGACATAATGGTTTAGGAGGATTGACAATGCGCTTAGGGATGCTTTCGTGGGTGCTGGTGGGTGTGCTGTTGGCGGCGTTCGTCCCGGCAGTCGCGGCGCAAACACCAACCCCAGACCTGCTGGCGGGTACGGAATGGCAGTTGGTCACGCTGGGAGACTCCGATGTGGTGGCGGACAGCCATATCACACTCGTCTTTGGTAGCGATGGCACACTGGCCGGCAACAGCGGTTGCAACAACTACAGCAGCAGTTACACGCAGCAGGACGGCAGCCTGACGCTGACGACGGTCTTTAGCACCCGCCGCGCCTGCGAGAGCCGCGAGATGATGGCGCAGGAACGCGCTTACCAGCATGCTATACAGAGCGCCAGCACAGTTGAGGTGAACGAAACGCAGTTGACCATCACCACAGCGGACGGTGAAAAGCTGGTCTTTGCACTGCCAAGCGCCGAACAGCCCGTTGACGGGGCGCTGAACTACGACGAAATTCCGCAGTCGCGCACCGAAGATGGCGCGTTCGTGCTGGGCGACCCCGCCGCCGCGCTGACGGTGGTCGAGTTCGCGGATTTCACCTGCCCGCACTGTCAGGATTACCATGCGGATATTCAGCAGTTCATCCGCACCTACGTGGCTACGGGAAAAGCCAAACTGGAATACCGTATGATCCGCGCTACCGGCAACCCGAACGGCGATCTGGCGGCACAGTTGGCGGAATGTGCCGATACGCTCCGCCCCGGTTCGTTCTGGAAAGCGCAAGATCGCATTTACGAAATTGCCAGCGCCGGACGCTATGACGCACTGACCACCGAAGTCGCGCAACTCATTGATGTGAGCGCCGACGACTTGACGACCTGCACCGCCACCACCACGCGCCTGCAAACTGACTCGCAGGTGGCACAGGAGGCGGGTGTGACCGGCACGCCAGCGGTGATGGTACGCATCAACGACGGCCCGATGCAGTGGATAAACGCCAACGGACAAATATTGAACAGCGGTGGTATCCCCTTCGATTATCTAGCGCAGATCGTCGAATACGTGATGGCGAACCCCTAATTTCACCTCACCCCGTGCCTATTTCAACACGCTAAACGCCGCCAACGGGTACACGCTGTCTGGCGACCAACTGGCGATCAGCACAAGCGACGGGCAAACCCTGACCTTCGTGCCAGCGGCCAACTGAGCAGGGAGAAATAAATATGAAAAGGGACGCGCTGATGTCGTGCGTCCCTTTTTACGATACTGGATTCCCGCTTGACCGAACTATGCGCGGTCACTCGATATTGGAACGATTATCACCATACGCACGCGCAGCACGTCCCTGCCCGCCTTCCGGGACTGTCGGGGTCGGCTTTGTGTCCTGCTGGGTGGTATCTTGGCGGGAAGGCATCACTTTACCTAACTG
>CAIVEA010000799.1 GCA_903904765.1 uncultured Chloroflexota bacterium | reverse complement strand
ATGTGGCGCGGGTGGCGGCGGCGCAGGCGGATCTGGCGCTGAATGAGTTGCTCCGCGATACAACGGTGTATAAGCACATGCCGGCAAATACGGTCATTATGGCGAACACCGCCCTCGAAATTCTGACCGGACAGATCACCCCACCCCACAGCGCCCTGTGGGTGGAGGTGGAGCGTAACCCGCACTGTCTGGTGTGTGGCGAGGCGCTGCAAAACGCGCTCTCGACGGACTCGCAACCTGCACTTTCGCTGGATGACCTGATGCGCGAAACAGGTTTGAGCCTGCAAGAGTCATCGGAGGATACACCTTGAGCAATATACCGACGAAGCCCCCGGCGCAGGATGACGAGGATGATGCGCCCCTGATGGAAGAACGCCTCGAACGGCTGGGCGGCGAACCCGCGCCGGCCATTACGCCGGAGGAATTCGCTCGTTTGCAGCAGGCCGGTCAGGTGCATATTGACGCGCAAGGGCGCGTCCGCACGGCGCGGCGCAGCGATGCTGAGGCGGGTGTGTCGCTCCGTAAGCGGCGGGCGTGGTATGGCTGAAGCCCGCGACAAGGCGCTCAATCTCCGTTTAGCGTTGGTGGAGCATCTCCGCAAGCAGAATTTGCTCGACCCGCCCTTAGAAGCGGCCTTCAAAGCGATTCCGCGCCATCTGTTCCTGCCCAACGAAACGCCGGAACGCGCCTATGCGGACGAGGCGATTGCCATTAAGCGCGATGCCGATGGCACGGTGCTAAGTTCGTCCAGCCAACCCAGCATGATGGCGCTTATGCTGCGCCAACTGCGGTTGCGGGCGGGCGACAATGTGCTGGAGATCGGTGCGGGCAGCGGCTACAACGCGGCCATTATGCAGCATTTGATCGGGGACACAGGTACAGTCACCACAGTGGAACTCGACCCGCAGATGGCGCAGCAGGCCGAAGTCAACCTGCAAGCCGCCCGCATGCATGCGCTGGTGAACGTGGTGCAGGCCGATGGTGCGATGGGTTACGCGCCCCGCGCCTCGTATGACGGGATTATCTGCACCGCCGCCATGTGGGATGTGCCGGTGGCGTGGCAGCGGCAGTTGAAGGCCAGCGGTGTGCTGGTCGTGCCGCTGTGGGTGGCGACCATGCAGGTCAGCGCTGCCTTCACGGTGCAGGGCGACGGCAGCCTGTACAGCCGCAACAACATCCCGTGCGGGTTCATTCCGGCGCGGGGGATGGCCGCCGGAGCACGCACCAGTGTGCGCGTGGGGCATTCGCTGGTGTTGTCCTCGCTGGAAATCAGCAAGCTCGATCCAGCACGCATCCAACTGTTGCTCAACGAAGACATGGAAACCAGCAACATCGGGATGCCGCTGGATAGCGCCAGCTACTGGCGCAGTTTCCTGCCGTATCTGGTACTGAACGTGCCGGAAGGCTGTGCGTTCGTGCTGTATCAGTTCATAGATGGCCTGCAAGGGTATGGTATGGAGGGCAGCGGTTTCGCCCTGATTGCCCCCGGCAGCGCCAGCTTCGCCCCGTATGATGGCAACGGGCGCGTGCATATCTTCGGCAGCGCCGATACCTATATGGCGCTGCGTTCCGCGCTGGACTCGTGGGGGCAGGCTGGCAAGCCGGGTGTGGAACGGATGCGCCTGTTGCTCACAGACCGCCCTGATACCCCTTCGATCCAACCAACCACCCCGAATGCGCGGGTTAAGGTATACTCAAGACAGTACCATTCACTGCGCGTGTGGATGGAGTAGCACGTAGCCTGACTCGCCCGGTACGGCGAAAAGGGACGCACAGTGGTGACGTTCAACGATCTGGATGCGGCACTCGCGCTGCCGGATTTCGACCCGGTTCCGGCGCAAATGCGAATGGTTCCCCCCGTCCGCCGTTTTGTGCCGCCCGAAGGTGTCACCCCGCGCACCGCTGGCGTACTGGTGCTGATTTACCCGGAGGCCGACGGCCTGCATATCCTCCTCACCCGCCGCACCGAAGCCCTCCGCAGCCACAGCGGACAGATTAGCTTCCCCGGCGGGCGCTATTCCCCCGATCAAGACGACTCCTTCACCGCCACCGCCCTGCGCGAAACCTGCGAGGAATTAGGGCTGTGTGACGATGTGCGTATCCTCGGTTCACTCTCTCGCCTGTATATCCCACCGAGCAATTTTGAAGTGTATCCAACGGTGGCCGCGCTGGACGCGCCGCCGCGCTGCATCCCCAATCCCGACGAGGTGGCTGAAGTGTTCAGCCTGCCCATCCGCGACCTGCTGGATGCGAACACCAAGCAAAGTGAAGACCGCCCGTATCAGGGTTCTCCGATCTCGGTGCCGTACTACGCGGTGCGCGGGCATAAGGTGTGGGGCGCGACGGCGGCCATGCTCAGCGAACTGGAAAGCCGCCTGCGGACGGTGTTGGAACATCGTGAGCGTCAGGGGTAAAGAAGCCCTCACCCCCTCTCCCACACCCTGAGTACAGCCGGGAGAGGGGAAAAATGCAATCGGCTGGTCTTGCCCCCTTCGCCCTGAGGGAGAAGGGATGGGGATGAGGGTGTTCTCGCTGTGCGGTGAAGTGTCTGAGCGAGGAGGTTATGATGGACGACGGTTATGTGCTGGTCATTGGTTCCGCGCAGATCGACATCAAGGGGCATCCAGCCGAAGCGGTTCACTGGAATGCCACCACCTCCGGGCGGGTTCGCAACAGTGTGGGCGGGGTGGCGCGCAATATCGCCGAAAACCTCGCCCGGCTGGAAGTGGAAACCGTCCTGCTCACCGCTGTCGGGGGCGACGATCAGGGCAAGCGCATCCTCGACCAGTGCGAGGCGCATGGCGTGGATTGCACGCAGGTGCGCGTCGTGCCGGATATGCGTACCTGTACCCACCTGTCGCTACTCAAGCCGGACGGCGAACTGGCTGTAGGCGTGACTGATTTCGAGATTTTGAAGCATCTAGACAGCGACTATCTGCGCCAGCATGAGCATTTGATTGCTGATGCGGACATGCTGGTGATCGACTCCACGCTGTCGGAGGATGCACTGGCAACGGTGTTTGAACTGGCAGATCGGTACTACGTCCGCGTGTGTGCCGACCCTACCACGCCGCTGCTGGCCTCGCGTTTGCGCCCCTACCTCAACCAACTGCATCTGATCGTGCCGAATGCGGGCGAGACGGCGGCGCTGTGCGATCTACTCACACCTGTTGCAGACCGCGAGGCGGCGCTGGCGGCGGCGCGGCATCTGGCGACGGAGGGCGTGTATATTGCGGTGGTGACGATGGGCGCGGGCGGGCTGGCCTATGCGGGAGAGGGCGGCGCGGGGTACATCCGCGCTGTGCATACCCATGTGGTTGACCCGACAGGCGCGGGGGACGCGCTGACGGGCGCGGTCATCTTCGGCCTGCTGAACGATGTGCCGTTGGACGAGGCCATGCGCTTGGGGGTGACGGCGGCGGCACTCACGCTGCAAACCGATGAAACCGTTGCGCCGGAACTGACGCAAGAAGTGTTGTATGACCGCCTGATGGCCTAACGTGGTGGCTCAGGCGGGAATACGTCGCTGACAGTGAATTGCAGGCCGGGGAGCACGTCCTCACCATCCAGCAGGGCGGTGGCGGCATGTTTCTGCATGATGAGCGTGTTCCCTGTGCCGCGTCGGTAGCTGTCAATCACCTGTTCTTCGGGATAAATCACCCACACCAGCAGCGTGCCGCTTTCCAGATAGCTCTCGACTTTGTTCAGGATTTCGCGGGGGCGATTGCCGGGGGATACCACTTCCACCGCCAGATCAGGCGCGACGGTGAATCGGCTCGGTAAACCAGTCTGCCGTTGAAAGGACAAGTACGACGCATCGGGTATGAACACATCGCCGTTGGGCAGGTAGTACGACACTGAATCCGCGAAGAAATAGCCTAAGCGATGCGCGGTGATGTGCTTCGCCAGTAGATAGACCAGCATCGAAATCACATAGGCGTGAAGCGGACTGGGTGACGGCATTTCAACCACTTCTCCCTGATGCAGTTCAAATCGTTTTCCCGCGTTTTCCGGCAGTGCCGTCAGCGCATCAAATTCGCTTGCGGTCAGCAACCGGGAGTCCGCCATCACCATGCGCGTATCTCCTGTCTCACTTCACCTGATTGTAGCACAGGCGGAGATTCGTCCCCGCCTGTGCAGGCTATAACTGCCTACGGGTGCAGCGCGAATTGCTCCAGTCCGCTGCCCACCAACTGCACTTCGCCGCCATTCAGCGGGGTGGCGTAGAGGGTGATCGCCACGGTGGCACGCTGGGCGCTGCCGTCGAAATCGTTGGCGATGTCCAGCGTGCCATCTGCGATTCCTGCGCCCCATGCCGTCAGGTTCGGAATCTGGCTGAACAGCAGCGTTTGCCCATCGGCGGTCAGCGCCATTCGACCAATCGCAGAGGCGGCGGTGCTGTACAGCAGCCGATCTTCGCCCGTCGCAGGGTTCACTTGCCGGATGCCCACCGAGTAAATCAGGAGTTGCGAGGCCGGGAAGCCCTGAATTTGCTCAAACTTCTGCCCCTGATCGGGCGTGAGGGCCGAGTCCAGCCCGCCCGTTTCTTCTATGATGCTGTAGAACACCGTTCCATCCGCGCCCCACGCCAGTTGTTCGGGCGATCCGGTGGTCGCCACATCAGTCTGTGCGCCGCTGGCGAGGTCAATCAGCACCAATGTGTGAATCGGACGCGGTTCTTGATATTGCTGACGGATGGCCGCCACCCGTTCGCCATCCGGCGACACGATGGCGCGCATCAGGTAGCCCAGCGACGGGTCGGAGTTGGTCGCCAACGGGTCGTTACCGAGGGGCATATCCGTTCCGGCGCTGGCATTCAGCAGCGCCATGCCGCTGCCGCCGCAGGTGGTGCTGTGCAGCAGGCCGTAGCGCGTCCATGCCAGCACCAGCGGACTGCCACCGAATCCGGTTTCCGTCCACAGTTGCCAGTCCGCCGGACTGAGCGAACCACCGCCGCAACCCACGCCGAAGCCGAACGTGCCGACGACGGACTGTTCGCCTGTTTGCGGGTTGAGCAGGTTGGCCTGCACATTCATGACGAAGCTATCCGGTGGTGTTTGGCCTTCGGTGATGAACACGATCTGGCCTTCGGGCGTGTAGGTGATGGGGAAGCCGGTGATGGGTGTGGCGGTGTTCTGTGCAACCGGTGTTGCACCCGCCGCCGCGTTGACCGTCATCAGCTTATAGGTGTAGTCGGGCTGTGTGAGCAAATAAGCGATCTGGCTGCCATCGGGACTCCACACCACGCTGGTCAGGCCGACATTCTCCGGGCTGGCGATCACGCCGGGGGCAGCGCCGCCGACCAGCGTTAGTTGGCCGCCGGAAACCGCCACGAAGGGCTGCATGCTCCCTTGCGCGTGGGCACTTCCGATCAGCGTCAGGCTCAAAACGATCAGGCACACTATCCATAGAGGCCGTTTGTTGCTCATCCGATACCTTTCGAGGGTGAAAATGATGATGAAATCAGTCTATCGTTGACCGATGACTTGCGCGAGGGGGCAACCTTCCTTCCCGTCCGTTCTACTGCGCGTCATGGCGAAAGACGTAAGATGACGGCAAGGATTTGTAGGGACACAGCGTAATCTGTGTCCGCCCGTTTCCAATACAAAAGGACACGACAATGCGTCGTGTCCCCTACGAATGCTCGTCTTTCCTTGCCACCCTTCGCCATGAGGGAGAAGGGAGAAGGGTTGGGATGAGGGTTGAGTTTACCCCTTGATCGCGCCGCCCGTCAGACCGCTGACGTAATAGCGTTGCAGCAGCAGGAAGATGACCACGCACGGGATGATGCTGACCATCAAACCGGCTTGCAGCGCACCCCAGTCAATCGCGCCGTAGTACCCGCTGCGGACACTGGTGAGCAGAATGGGCAACGTGAAGTTGGCCTCTTTGGTCATGAAAATCAGCGCCGCCAAAAACTCGTTCCACGAGTTCAGGAAGGCGTAGATTCCCACTGTGATGATGCCGGGGCGCACTAGCGCAAACATTACGCGGTATAGCATGGAGAACGAGGTGCAGCCATCCAGTAGCGCCGCTTCTTCGATCTCACGCGGGACGCTGGCGAACGAGTTCCGCATGATGAACACGCCGAATGGCAGTTGGAAGGTGATGTACACCAGCGCCAGCCCGAACAGCGTATTTTGCAGCCGCAGACTCGTCAGAATCAGGAATAGCGGGATGAGGATGGACTGGAACGGGATCATCAGCGTGGCGAGAATCAGCACGAAGGCAATGTTCTTCATCGGGAAGTTGAAGCGGGCGAAACCGTAACCCGCCAGCGTGCTGAGGATGGTCGAACCGATGACCGTGATAATCGCCGTGACGACGCTGTTGCCCACATACGACCACACGCCGCGCCCGTATTCGTCCAGTTTGTGGTAGTTGCCGAAGTCAATCTGGCTGGGCAGGAACGTGGGCGGCGCGGCGGAAGCCTCTTTGGGCGGCTTGATCGAGTTGATGCCCGACCACACAATCGGGAACAGGAACAGGATGGCGATGATGATGCACACCACATACAGCACGGCACGTCCCCACTGGAACGGACGGCGCGATGTGGTTTGTGCGGGCTGAACTGCTGTAGCCATGTACGATAATCCTCACTCAATAACTGGTGTCATCGCGCAGCAACCACATCTGGATGACGCTGAGGATGACGAGAATCACCAGCAGCACAATGGACATGGACGCGCCGTAACCCAGATTGAAGTCGGTGAACGACTTCTTGTAAATCCAGTACACCACCGAGATCGTCT
>CAIVEA010000798.1 GCA_903904765.1 uncultured Chloroflexota bacterium | reverse complement strand
ATCCAGTGGATGTTCAACTGCACGAGCAAGACGTAAGAAATGCCCTCACCCCTAATGGGTCGGGGGAACGCCTGCGGCGCGCAAGCGTAAATTCCCCCGACCCATTACCTCTCCAACACGCGGAGTACCGCTTTGGAGAGGGGAGAAAGAGTCTGCTGCTTGCTCCCCCTCAGCTGTTACTACGGAGAGGGGGCTGGGGGGTGAGGTTTTTGGTTGAGGGTTGTCCCGCAAAAAACCTGCCCTTGAAAGGGGAGGAAGACGCGGAATCAATGAGTTCGATTTATCAGGAGCGTGATGACTGATGGGAAAGATCACACCTTTTCTGTGGTACGACAAAGAAGCAAAAGCGGCGGCGGCGCAGTATACCGCTGCGCTGCGAAACTCGCGCATCCACAATTTGAGCGTCCTCAACGACACGCCCTCCGGGGATGTGGATATGGTGCAACTGGAGTTGTGCGGACAACCGTTCTCATTCATGAGCGCGGGGCCGATCTTCAAATTCACGCCAGCGATTTCGTTCCTCGTGGCCTGTGAGACGGCGGCGGAAGTGGATGCGATATGGAAGGCGCTGGTGGACGGCGGTTCGGTGCTGATGGAACTGGGCGCGTACCCGTTCAGCCCTCACTACGGCTGGCTGATGGATCGCTACGGGGTGTCGTGGCAGGTGATGACCGCCACACAGGCCATCGCGCAGCCGATCACGCCCACGCTGATGTTCACGGGCGAGCAGTGCGGCAAAGCTGAGGAGGCGATGCGCTTCTATACGTCGGTGTTCGGTAACGCGGGCATGGGCGGAATGATGCGCTACGGCAAGGATGAAGGGCCGGATGCGGAAGGCACGGTGAAACATGCCGAGTTCCGGCTAGAGGGGCAATTGTTCGCGGCGATGGACAGCGCATACTCGCACGGGTTCGGCTTCACCGAGGCCATCTCGTTCATGGTGTCGTGCGACACGCAGGCCGAGATTGACCACTACTGGGACAGTTTGAGCGCACATCCCGAAGCGGAACAGTGCGGGTGGCTGAAAGACCGTTACGGGGTGTCGTGGCAGATTGTGCCGAGCATGATGAACACGATGCAGCAGAACGGCACACCGGAACAGATGGCACGGGTGACCGAAGCCTTCCTGAAGATGAAGAAGTTCGATGTGGCGGCGCTGCAACGCGCTTACGAGGGGTAAAACGCCCTCACCCCGACCCTCTCCCAACCGCTGAGTACAGCTAGGAGAGGGGGTAAAGACGGGGAAGAGTCCCCTATCCCCCGACCCCTTTCCCCATACATGATGCAAGGGGGGGGAAGAGGGGAAAGAACAAACGCATTGAGGAACGCCTTCTGCCGGATACGGGGAAGGCGTTTTGTTTTCCTACTGACCCATTCGTGAAGGAGGATACCCATGCCGATTGTCACGCTGGATGCGCTGCGGGCGCATCTGGGCATTCCCGCCGGGGAGAGCGCCGAGAATCCGCGTTTGTGGGCGGCGCTACTGGCAGCTAGCAGCGAGGCCGAACGCTTCGCCAACCGCCGCTTTACGCCGCACTATGCCACGCGCAGCCATGCCGCCAGCGGTACGGAGGCGCTGGCGCTGGCGGATGATCTGCTGGAGGTGGTGAGCGTGAGCGATGGAAATAACACGCTGCTGGCCGGACTCAACCCTGCGCCGGATACAGCGCCGCATGACCGCCTGCTGCGGACGGATGGCGGCCTGTTCGATACGGGGCTGTACAACGTTAGCGGGGTGTGGGGCTGGCAGGACGGCAGCGCCGGAACCGGCTGGCAGGACATCGGACAAACGGTGAGCAGCGGGGTGGCGGCGGGGGATGTGCTGCTGAGTGTGCTGGATGCAGACGCACTGACGACAGGCGGGGCAGTCTTCGAGGTGGGGGCGCTGCTGCGTGTGGGCGCGGAGCTTGTGACGGTGCTGGCGGCAGATGCGACGCTGAATCGGCTGACGGTGAGCCGCGCCGCGCAGGGCAGCACGGCAGCCGCACACAGTGCGGGGACGGCGATTCACCGCTGGCAACCTGCGCCGCTGGTCAGCGCGTGGGTGCTGCGGCGGGCGGCGGCGCTATACCGTGCGCCGGACGGCGGGGCGGTACCCGCGTTCGAGGGGGATGTGCTGCGCGGGGTGCGGCGGCTGACGGTGGGGGGATAGACGGTCACGGATAGGGTTCATAAGGGGACAGCATCCTTGAGGGCGTTGGCGCGGACATGCGCTTTGAGCGATTTCTCCTGCACAACTTCTACAGGAAACCCTAACAGGGCGCTCAACTCACGCATGAGCGCAATCCGATCCAGCAGCGAATGGGGACGAAAATGGGCGACCAGATCAATGTCACTATCGGGCGTGGCCTGTCCGCGTGCTACGCTGCCAAACACCCATATATCAGTTGCGCCATAGAGTTCCGCAAGCGCAAGGATTGTCTCACGCTGAGCGCGAAGAAATGCCAGTGTAGGGGGTGGTTGCATCGGTATGCTCCCATACTCCAGAACGCTTTCCATCATTATACAGCCTTCGATACATGGTGAAGGCATCGAGGAAAGGAGTGCTTATGAGCTTTCGATTGGCGCTGGAACGGCTGGCGGCGCTGAACGTGGCGGGCGTGGCGCAGCACTACGGCGTGGAGGCCGTGCCGGACACGCTCACCCGCGCCCATCTGCCGGCGCTGCTGGTGCTGCCCGTAGAAATCCCGGATGACACGCTGTTCAAGGAATGGGGCGGCGGGCTGTCGCCGCTGGCGTTTGCGGAGGGGACTAGCACCCTCGTCTGCACCGTGAATCACCTGCTGCTGGTCGCTCCGGTGGGGGCGGGCGCGGGGCTGCGGACGCACCTGCCGCTGCTGGTGGATTTGATGGATGCCTATTTCGACGCGCTGGGGGCGGATGTGACGCTGGGCGGGGCGCTGCTGGAGCCGGCACAGGTGCGGACGCAGGCCGGAGTGTTCCCACGCGGTGGGGCGGTGTATCACGGGTGCGCGTTCCGGCACCGCTGGGTGCTGGCGGGGTGATGCGCCCCTGATACCCCTATCCCCCGACCCCTTTCCCCATACATGGAGAAAGGGGAGGGAGACAAGCTACGTAGGCTAGAATAGATACAACAGGCCGCTGGATGGCTTATTTAGCGGCCTGTGGAAACACACAATTGATGAACTATCTCAGATCCATCACCGCTTCAATCATTGCCGGAGTAGTACGATTGATCTCAAGGATACCACCCGTTGGAGGCTTCACTTCCAGCGTGAAAGCCGTGTTTTCAGTCAACGGGGAACCCAAATTACTCAAATCTACTGTAATCTCCGCTAGTTCACCATCTTCCAACAAATCATTCGTTGTACCAACATTAGTGATGAAGCGAACGATATAGTTCACGTTGTTCTCAAACTGAACCGCGTCACGATAGCCAATCGTCACTACTTTAGTTGCAACCGCATCATCCAAATTGACCGGATCGCCAATCGAAGTCAGCGCAACTGTGAAAATCACATCGCCAATGTTGCCAGTCGTACCGTCTTCTGTAGCAATCACTGCACCTTTAATTGCTAGAGTCGATTGTTGGGATGCTTGTGCTTGCCGTGTCGCCAAGGTATTGGTTT
>CAIVEA010000797.1 GCA_903904765.1 uncultured Chloroflexota bacterium | reverse complement strand
GATTCTCATCCACGTTCACTTTGGCGATCTTCACCTTGCCGTCGAATTCTCCTGCCAGCTTTTCCAGTGTCGGGGCAACCGCACGACACGGGCCGCACCACGCTGCCCAGAAGTCCACCAGCACGGGAATTTCAGAATTGAGCACCTCGTCCTCGAAGGTGGCTTCGGTCACGATGACGGGTTTACCAGCGGTCATGGGTTTATCTCCATTATCTCAGCCATAGCTGCGTCCATACACTGTGATATAGACACCCCATTGAGCGCCCGTATTACCTCCACTTTTAGAAATAGTCGAATAGCGCCCCTGCGTCATCCCGCCTACAATGGGAACATTCACACATCCACGAGGCGACCCCATGCCCACTTTCATTTCGCTCCTGCGCGGGATTAACGTTGGCGGCAACAAGCGTGTGCCGATGGCCGATCTCAAACGCCTGTACGAGTCGTTGGGCTTCACGCAGGTGCAAACCCTGCTCCAGAGTGGCAACGCTGTATTCACCACCGACCAGACCGATGCCACCGCACTCACCCGCTTGATCGAGGATGGTATCCAGCGCACCTTCGGCTTCACGGTGCGAATCGTGCTGCGAACGCCCGACCAGTGGCGGCAGGTGATCGCACAGCATCCCTACAGCGCCGTGCAGATGGAGTCCCCGGATAAGATTCTGGTGCTGTTTCTGGCAGCCGTCCCCGCGCCGGAAGGAGTGGCGGCGCTGCTGGCGGGCGTGAACCCACCCGAAGAAGCCAGCGCCAGCGGCGAGGAGGTCTACCTGTACTTCGGGGAGGGCATCGGACGCAGCAAACTCTCGACGACGTGGATCGAAAAGCAGTTACGCACCGAGGGAACAGGGCGCAACTGGAATACGATCACCAAACTCATGAACATGGTGTAGGCCGATGCGCGAACTGCCCGGTTTTCCCGATTTTATGGCGTGGACGTGGGACGACATCGCCCCGTTTTACGCCGAACTCGAAGCGCGTCTGCTGACCGCCGACACGCTGGACGGTTGGATGCGCGACTGGGGTGCGCTCGGCAAACATCTGGACGAGGCTTACTGGCGCTGGTGGTGCGCCGCTACGCTGGATACCACCGATGCTGATACTGAACGCCATTTCGACCACTTCTTGAGCGCGATCAAAGAGCCTGCGGACGCAACTGAACAACGTTTGCGCCGCAAACTGCTGGCGAGTGACTTGCATCCTGCCCGCTTCACCGCACCGCTGCGCCATATTGCGCTGGAAGTGGGCGCATATTCCCCCGACAATTTGCCGCTGCTGACGACAGAACATGCGCTCGGCAACCTGTATGACCGCCTGAGTGCTGCCCAGACCGTATCATGGGATGGTGTGGAGCAACCACTGGTTGCAGTCGCCGCCGCCTATTTCGGCTTTGACCGGACGCGCCGCGAACGGGCGTGGCGGCTTTCGATGGAACGCTGCCTGCAAGATCGGGAGGCGCTCAACGTGTTGTGGGGCGACCTGATGCGCTTGCGCCGTCAACAGGCTGCCCACGCCGGACTACCGGATTACCGCGCCCTGCGCTGGCGGCAGATGACCCGCGCCGACTACACGCCGCAGGATTGCCTGCACTTCCACGAAGCAGTGGCACAGGTGGTCGTTCCGGCGGTAGAACGCCTGACAGCGCGGCGGGCGCAGCGGTTGGGAATCGCCCGTGTGCGCCCTTATGATGTAGATGTCGATTTGTCCGGCGAGTCGCTGGCGCCACCTTTCTACAGCGCCGCCGAACTCATTGAACGCAGCGAACACATCTTCCGGGCGATTGACCCGGTGCTGGCACAGTCCTTCGCGCTGCTGCGGCAGGACGGCCTGCTCGATCTGGAAAACCGCCCCGGCAAGATGCCCAGTTCGTACTGCGCCACCTTTCCGGTCAGCCAACGCCCGTTCGTGTTCATGAACGCCGTCGGCACGCATGAAGATGTGATGACGTTGTTCCACGAGTGCGGTCACGCCTTCCACACTTTCGCCTGCGTCGGCCTGCCACATCATGAGCAGGTGCGCGTGGGGACGGAATTTCACGAACTGGCGGCGACGGCGCTGGAATTCATCGCCGCCCCCTACTGGACACTGGGCGGGTTCGCCACCCCCCGCGACGCGGCACGGGCACGCATTCAGCACCTCGAAACGCAATTGCGCTTCTGGCCTTATGCGTCAGTAGTCGATTCCTTCCAGCACTGGGCATACACCGCTGGCGAGGCGGGTGCAGACCCCGCTGCCTGTGATGCCACATGGGATGCGCTGTGGGCGCGATTTATGACGAGCGAGGATTGGGACGGGCTGGACGCGGCACGCATGACGGGCTGGCAGCGCAAACTGCACATCTGGCGCAACCCGTTCTACTACATTGATTACAGTCTGGCGCAGGTGGGCGCAGTGCAAATCTGGGCGGGCTACCAGCGCGACCCGGCGGAGGCCATGCGGCGCTATCAGGCGGCGCTGGCATTGGGCGGCACGGTATCCCTGCCGGAACTATACGCGGCGGCGGGAGCGCGGTTGGCCTTCGATGCCGAAACGCTGGCAGAAGCAGTGACGATCATGGAGCAGACCATCACCGCCCTCGAACCGATTGCCTACCCTGAGAACGCTTGAACGTCCCCGGTCACATCCCGCGCAGCAGGCCGCAGGCTTCGTCCACCACCATATTGAACAACTGCTGCATTGCGCCGTCTTCGACCTGATACGCCCCGCCAAAGCTACCGTCGCCCAGCAGTTCACGCCCGCCGTTGCCATAGTCGCTCAACAGCGTGGTATCCACATCTGGCTTGATGCCCGCTGGCGACTCCGCCACGCGGTTGAAGGGGAAGTTTTCGCCCCAGTTGGCGTGGTTCAGCTTCATACCGCTGTGCGCTTCGAACGCCTTTACCGCAGGCGAACGCCACCAGTTATACCAGACCACCTTGATCGAATCGTCCTGCGTGAAGTCTGTGAAACGTTCCGGCACAGGATTGCCGCCATGCCCGTTCATAAAGAAGAAGCGTCGAAAACCCTGATGCAGCAAACACTCGAAGATTTCGAGGATAACCAGTTCAAAGGTGGAACGGGTGAGGGTGATCGTCCCCGGAAATTCCACAAAGTAGCGACTATAGCCGAAGTTTAGCGGCGGCGCGATCAGCACCTTCTCGCGTTCAGATACCGCCAGTGCGATGCGGTTGGGGATGAGAATATCCGTCGAGAGGCTCAAATAGGCGTGCTGTTCCGTCGCGCCGGTAATCAGAATGATCCGATCATCGGTTTCCAGATAACGTTGCACATCCATCCAGTTCAGGTCTTCAAAACGCATCGTCCGACACTCCTCCCGCCATCTGTCTAAAGTGCGTATTGTACCGCAAACAAAAAGGACTTTCGTACCTATTTCGCAACTAAAGCATAAAAATAGCGTTAAAATCATATTCGCCCTATAGCCAAAAAATAAAAATGGCTGTATTCTTTGCGTATTGACATCAGTAGGCGAAGGGGCTACAATCTCCCTCACTTCGGGCCTATAGCTCAGTTGGGAGAGCGCTTCAATGGCATTGAAGAGGTCAAGAGTTCGAGTCTCTTTAGGTCCACTCTAGCCGAAGTTTCAGCCAAAGCCCTGTACCCTTCCCCCCTGATGATTTCGTTATGGGGGATTTGAATTTACCCCCTCAAGAGCGTATGGGAAACCATCCGTTTCGGTGCTACGAGAAAGGGTTTGAACATGGGGAAGCCCAAGCGCAATGTGTTGGATAACATCGGCTCCCGTCTGCGCGAGATGTTGGATGACCTCGAACGGCTGATTAATCCTCCGCAGCCCAAACGCGCCCCCGTGCCAATTCCCGTGCGTGTCCCGCGCCCGAACAACCAGCGCGGCCCGTATGATCGTTAGCGCCCGCCTTTAACCTGCCATCACACCAAACGCGGTTGCCGCCTTACGGGGTGTGCGCCGCGTTTTGATTCACCGATGCTTATGTTTCTCATCCCTCTTTTCTCCCGTTTTACTCTCCTTTACCACTTGGGAGTATGGGACGGGGATGAGGGCAATCGTCCTATGCTTGAAGAATTGCCGGCATCTGCATAGAATCCGCCGCACCGAATGAAAGAGAAACGACAGAACGCATGGTTTCAAGCAGCCGTAAACCCATTCTCGTCACTGGCGGCGGCACGTTTTTGGGCGACAATATCGCTGCCGCGCTGCTGGCGGAAGGCGCAGAAGTCACTCTGCTGGTGCGCCCCGGTGCAGAGAACAAACTCGGCCTGCTGGCAGAGCGGTTACAATGGCACACCGCTGATATGTGGAACCCCGCCAGCCTGCGCGGCCGGGCGCGGGGACATGCCAGCGTGATTCATACAGTGGGCAGCATGACCGCCGATCCTTCGCAAGGCTTGAACCACAACTGGCTGAACTTTGTTTCGGCGCGTAACGTCGCCAATATGTGCGTCAGCGATGGTGTGTCGCACATGGTGTTGATGAGCAGCGTGTGGGCGTTCTGGGTGAACGGGAATTATATCCGCGCCAAGCGCGAGGCCGAACAGTACATGGGGCGGGTGGGGTTGAACAGCACCATCATTCGCGCCCCGATTGCCTATGTGCGCGGACAGCGCCGCCACCCGTTCTACATGCTCATGACGCTGATGGGCAGCACGCCCGTGCTGTCATGGTTCGGTTTCGGGCGCATCGCCCCCATGCCGGTAGATATGCTGGCGCGGGGTGTGGCACGCATCACGCTCGACCGCGCTCGCAGCAAGACCATCTACTACGCGGGGGATTTGCGCCGCCGCAACACCGCCCGCGAAGCCCGCCGCGCCGCGCCGCTGCTCCCGCATGAACCGCTGCGGGGCAAGAAACCCGGCACGTTCGATGCGCTGGACGAGGACACGCCCTTCGGTTGGACACCCCCCGGCAGCGACTAACCCCCCGCCACACCATTCCTACGAGAAACACATAGAGTCGCTCCTGTCGGGGCGGCTCGTTTACTTTTTTCGGAATACAAGCTTTTACTGTATTGTTTTTGCGGTAAAAGTAACCATGTAATTCTAATAAATTTCACAAAAAATCTATTGATTGACACCTTGATAATAGACGTATTATTATGCAAAAACCTGTGCGAAATCGTCGTGTTTGTCTCATTTTGTATTTTGATAGCAAAGGGTAGGTCATGTCCCGCACCACTGTTTCGATGCTGATTTCGACCCTCATCATGCTGATTCTGGTATCAGGGTTCAATGGAACGGTTGCCGTTGCACAGGATGTCGCAGTAACACTCACACAGGGCGCTGTCGAATCGCCCACCATGACAGCAGACATCCCCACTGCTACCGAATCGCCAACGGTAGCACCGCTGCCGCCTACGGATGTTCCTGTCGAAGTTACGCCTACCGACCTGTGGACTGAAACGCCTGTACTACCTACAGGAACAGCCAGCAACACCCCGGATGTGGCGACTCTTACGCCGACGGGGACTTCCGTGCCGCCCCTGCTACCGGAACCGTCCATGCGTTTGCTGGTACGCGATCTGTTCAACAACGGCGATCTATCGCACTGGCTACTGAGCGACGGTTGGGTCGTCGTCTCCAACGAAACCGGATTCGCCTTACAAGCCAACAGCCTAAATGCGGCTAGACTCAATAAAGGTGCATACTACAACGCTGCCGTGCAGATGCGGTTCTTGTTGACGGGCGGTAGCGCCAAACTCAGTCTCCGGGTGAGCAGTGCAGGCCGCTATACCGCCTCGTTAGATAGCAGCGGTGTGCTGTTGTTGTTTAGAGGGGACGCGCTTTTGGGGTCGGTCATCGTCCCCCCGATTGCCCCCGGCACATGGCGCACCCTGCGCTTGTCCGCTGTGGACAGCACCTTGCGCGTCATGGTTGATGATGTGGAATGGCTAGTGGCACAGGATACCGCCCCACTGCCTCCGGGCGAAATTGAAATTGTGGCGGGCGCGGCTGGCACTCAGGCCGATGGTTCTCTCCTCGTCGCCCCACTGCGGGCGGATGATCTCTTCGTGTTTGTCCCGGAAACGGAATACAACCAGTATCCGCAACCCACCGAAGTGCCGCCGCCCACGTTGATTCCCACACTGCCGCCCACCGCAACTTTCGTCCCCACGCTCACGCCAACAGTCACACCTGTAGCCAATGCGCTGCCTGTGGTGATCGAATCGGAAAGTTCGGATGTCAGCCGTTTCGGGAACTGGCAGGAAGTGGTGGATGCGGCAGCCAATGGCGGACGCTACCTGATGAGCGCGGAGAACGGCGCGGCGCTGGAATTTTTCTTCCGGGGCGCAGCCGTTACAGTGAACTTCATTAATGGTGTGGCGGATGCAAGTGTCACGCTGGCGGTGGATGATATTCCACTGCGGACATGGACGAGTGTACGCGCCTCGACGGGCGTGATCGAGCCAACCAGTTTGACGGGGTTGAGCGCAGGAGCACATAAACTGCGGATTGAGTCGTCGGTTGGCACGGCTGCTGTGGATAGCATTCGTGCGGTCGCCACCGCCAGCCCGCTGGCATTGTTGAATGATACTGCGGGTGTCGCGTCCGATGTGCTTTCGGAACTTCGTGCGACTGGCACCGCTGATGTGATTGTGTATTTCAACACGACTGCTCCGGTAGGGGCATCGGTACCCGACAATCTGGTGACGGCGCGAATTGATGCCAGCAGTGATGCTATTGTGGAAGCCCTGCCGGACAATCAGGTTGATGTAAACGCGCAGTTCCAATATGTCCCCGCGCTCGCTGCCGAGATCACCGATAACGCGCTGGTGGCGCTTCAGGAAGATGCGCGGGTGAGTGCCGTCCAACTCAACCGTGATATGCGTGCCACCCTCGCGGAAAGCCGCGCCCTGATGAATGTGCCAGCGGTGGAAAGCACCTATGGCCTGACGGGTGCTGGCGTGAATGTCGCCATCTTGGATACGGGAATCTCGGCTGCCCATGCGTGGCTGTCGGATAGCGTGGTGGCGCAGCGGTGCTTCCTCTCGTCAGGTTGCCCCGGCGGCGGCACAACCGGCACGAACGCGGCGGATGGGAATGGTCACGGGACGCATGTAGCCGGCATCATCACCTCTAACAATGCCACCAATCGCGGGATTGCCAATGGTGCAGGCATTGTGGCGATCAAAATTCTCAGTGATGCGGGCAGCGGCAGTTGGTCGGACATTCTATTGGGGTTGGAGTGGGTCTATACCAACCGTACAACCTACAATATCCGTGCAGTGAACATGAGTCTCGGCGGCGGCTTATACAGCGGCTATTGCGACTCTTCGGATGCTGCTGGTGCAAATGTCGTCAATCGGTTGACCAGTGCCGGTGTGGCTGTGTTTGTCGCCAGCGGCAATGACGGCTCTTCCACGCAGGTCAGTTCGCCGGGTTGCCTTCAGAACGCCATCTCCATCGGCGCAGTCTATGACCGTGGCGCTTCTATCAATAAGGTCACAAGCTACTCGAATGGCAACAGTACGCTGGATTTGCTCGCCCCCGGTTCATACATCACATCCTCTGTTCCCGGAGGCGGGAGCGCTACATGGGAAGGGACATCTATGGCGACCCCGATGGCGGTGGGGGTGGCAGCACTGTTGTTCCAGCAAAATCCCAGCCTCACAGTAGCCCAATTGGTCGCTAAGATGAAGTCTACGGGTGTCTCGGTGTTGGATGCCCGCAATGGTCTTACCTTCCCGCGCATCAATGCGTTGGCGGCTGTGCAAAACGGAATAACCGTGCCTACTGCCACACGCACCCCGACACTGATACCGACGCTGACGCGCACACCCACGCCTACAGCGACAACTGCCATTAACAGTACCCCTACTGAGGTGACTCCTAGTGCCACGCCCACTGATGCCACACCGGGTACGCCAAGTGCCACACCTACTATCACGCTCACACCGACCAGTTCACTTGTTGACATACCGGTTTTGACATCCCCGATTGATGGCAGCACCTTGTATATCGTACTCCGCCCCACTTTCACTTGGGGACGGGTGACAAGCGCGACCAAATACGATATTCAAGTGGCGACAGATGCTGCGTTTACCACACCGACCACGCGCTTGACCACATCAACAACTTTAACGTGGAATACCAATCTCACGAAAGGTGTCACCTACTATTGGCGAGTTCGTGCCTACGTCAGTCGTACATGGCGCAACTACAGCGCCCCATTCAGCTTCATGCTGAGTACCGCTAACACCGTACCCACCTTGTTAACGCCGAGTGATGGCGTATCACAGTCGTTGCGCCCCACTTTCACATGGGGAAGCATAGACGGAGCCACCAGTTATCAGATACAGATCGCCAATAATGCGAGTTTCACAAGAGCCGGAACCTATTCAGCCACGACCACCTCTTATACGCCAACCGCGAACCTCACCGCTGGCACTTACTATTGGCGTGTGCGTGCTCTGGTGAATAGTGCATCTGGCGATTGGAGCGCAGCGCGTAGTTTGACGGTCAGCGCGTCGCAACTCGTGGTATCTGTACAATGGATTGGGAAAGCGGATCTTGATCTGCATTTGTGGGAGCCAAATGGGAACCATATCTATTATGGAAACTCAACTTCCTCAACAAGTGGGTTCATCAATGTCGATTCCAGTAGTTGTACGGGTTCGAGCAGAATCGTGCCGAAGGAGACGGTTGCGTGGTCAAATACGGTACCGAATGGAACCTATACTGTTACAGTGGTGGACTACCCCACCACTAAACCCTGCAACACCACTAGCGCGGCCTACACTGTGACCATTTCAGTATGGGGACAGCCTGTGCGTACCGTCACGGGTTCGCTATCGTCCGGCGCTCAATCCAGCCCGATCACCATTTCGCTCCCCGATGGGACGATTTCAAGGGCGAGCAGCCTACAGGCGTATACCCTCCAAGTATCTAAACTTCCGACCAAAAGGCGCTAGATATACCTGTTGATGAAGCGCGTATCCGTACATCAAGTCGCGCCACACATCCTCTAGTAACACACAGAGAGCCGCCCCGGTCAGGGCGGCTCTCATTCGTGCTACAATCGTTTTATGCTCGTCGTCCGTGCGTAGAAAAAAGGGATTGGTTTGACGCTTACATCCGCCGCATGGATGCAGAAGCGGAACAGTTGCGGCATGTATTATCGCGTAGAAGGTTCGCTCAAAGGGGTCAACAAGCGTGATTTGCTGGTGGTCACGATTTGGATTATGCGAACGGAACAAGATGGTCTTTACCGTTTCGTGACGTTAAAACCTCGGAGGAAGACAAATGACTCAGCCTGAACTCTATACCCGTGTGGCACTGACCCGCGATATTCCCGAAGCCAATCTCAAACAGGGCGATACCGCCATGTATATTGATTTCCTACCCGTTCAAACAGGCGAGGCTGGCGCGATTCTGGAAATTTTCAATGCGCTGGGCGAATCGGTTGATGTGGTGACAGTGCCAATCTCAGCTATTGAACCGTTGCGAGCCGATTACCGCCCGTCTGTGCGCCTGCAAAAGACCGGATAAGCGATTTGCGTCCCTCAAAAACCGGGGATCGCCCGCAGCAGTTGGCGGAACGCATAGTGCTTCTGCCGCGCTTCCGGCGTGCCCCGCGACAGGTAATACACCGCCCCCGGCACCACCCGCAGCAGCGCGTTGAACACCAGCACACCTTTATACAACCGCGCCGTCAGCGCCCCGTAGTGCTTGCGGAAGAACTGCACCCGCGCCTTGTATAGCCGGATGAGTGTCTCCACCTTCACCGCCTTGCTGCTGCCGCCCCACAGATGCACCGTTTCCACATCCGGCGTGAAGTACACCTTCCAGCCCGCCGCCTGAAAACGGTAACACCAGTCCACTTCTTCCGAATACATGAAGAACGACTCGTCCAGCATTCCCACTTTCTGGATGACCGATGACCGCGCCAGCATATACGCGCCCATGATGACTTCTACCGGGCGCGTGTCTCCATAATCCCAGTCGGTCATCAGGTAGCGTCCGAAGAAGGCGCTGCGCGGGAACAGCTTATCTAGCCCCAGCGCAATCGTCACTTCGCTGCCCAGCGTGGGGAAGCGGGCGCACGACGGTTGCAAGCGTCCATCTTCGTACAGCAGTTTGCAGCCCACCATGCCCGCGTCCGGGTGCGAGTCCATGAAAGCCACCGTGTAGTCAATCGCATCCGCTTTGACGAACGCATCGCTGTTCAGCAGCAGCACATAGCGGCCTTCACACACCTTCATCGCCTGATTGTTGGCGCGGGCAAAACCCACGTTATCCGTGTTGGCGATCAGCTTCACCGCCGGAAAATCCGCCCGCACCATCTCCGGGCTGCCATCGGACGAGGCGTTATCCACCACGTACACGTCGTAGCTGACTTTCTTCACCGTGTCCTGCACGCAGCGCAAGCACTTCGCCAGCAGCTCGCGGGTATTCCAGTTGACGATGATGATCGAAACATCCACCATGCGCGTTCCCTCTTTCCAGATCAGTCCCCAATACCAGTGAAAACCACCTGCAACCCTCACCCTGTAGTCCCTCTCCCTCATGGCGAGGGACTTTAATCACCCCTTCGCCCTGAGCGAGAAAGGAGATGGGGGATGAGGGTAAGCCCTACACCAGTGAAAACCACCTGCCCTTGCTCTGGCCTTACGTGCTGTGCAGCGCGTTTGATACAATCTACATTCGCCCTGCCACACTTTCGGCGCGGGGGCTACCAACAGGACGATAACATGAGCGATGCGCTTATTCCCCGCCTGATTGTACACGGTGGCGCAGGTGAATGGACGGGTTTTGACGAGGCGGCAGTGCTGCGGAGTATGCACACGGCAGCCGAAGCGGGTGCTGCGGCGCTGCGCGGGGGCGGTTCTGCCCTCGATGCAGTAGAAGCGGCCACCTGCATTCTGGAAGATGACCCGCTGTTCGATGCTGGCTATGGTAGCTTCCTCAACGCATGGGGCGAAGTGGAGATGGATGCCATCCTCGCCGATGGCGAACATACGCGCTTCGGTGCAGTAGCAGGCGTGCGCCGCGTGCGCCATGCCATCACCTTAGCGCGGGGTGTGCTGGAAAAGACCAACCACTGCTTCTTCGTGGGCGAAGGCGCTGACCAACTGGCGGCGCGCTTGGGGATGCCCATCATCGCCAATGTGGAACTGATCTCGGATGGCGAATTGGCAGATTTCCGCAAGCGCCATATTGCAGACCACAAA
Source organism: uncultured Chloroflexota bacterium (assembly GCA_903904765.1). The sequence continues at coordinate 12,229 of CAIVEA010000797.1, read as the reverse complement.
CCCGGCGCACACGGCACAGGCACGGTGGGTGCGGTGGCGCGGGATACCACTGGACGGGTGGCAGCGGCCACCTCGACGGGCGGCACGCACGACAAACCCAAAGGGCGCGTGGGCGACTCGCCGCTGTTCGGCGCGGGTGGCTATGCTGACCCTGCGGGTGCGGCCAGCGCGACGGGCGTGGGCGAAAATATCATGCGCTACTTCTTGTGCAAGCGGGCGGTGGACGCAGTAGATGCGGGTGCGCCTGCGCGGGAGGCGGCACGTTCCGCCATTGCCTACCTGAACGAGCGCATCCCTGACCCGGATGCCGGCCTGATTTTGATCGGCGCGGATGGGCGCATCGGCGCGGCGCACACCACCAAAGCTATGCCGATTGCGTGGCTGACGGCGGACGGGCAAATTCACACCGCCATGCGCTGCACCGCCGACATGCACTTCGAGTAAACACGAACCACAGGCCACCTATACCAACGGAGGACGCGACACCATGACGATTGAATCCGAAGCCGATATGAAGGGGCTGCTGCGTATCGGGCGCGTGGTCGGGCGGGCGCTCAAGCTGATGCAGGCTGCTGTGCGTCCGGGCATCACCACCGGCGAACTGGACGCGATTGGCGCGGAGTTTTTGGCACGGGAAGGGGCGCGTTCTGCACCCATCGTCACCTACAAATTCCCCGGCACAACCTGTATCAGCATCAATGACGAGGCCGCGCATGGCATCCCCGGCAAACGGGTGGTGCAAGTGGGCGATCTGGTCAATGTGGATGTATCGGCAGAACTGGATGGCTACTTTGCGGATACGGGTGGCACGGTAGCGGTTGCGCCCGTGAGTGCAGTGAAAGAGCGCCTGATGCGTTGCGCGCAGGAAGCACTGGAAAAAGGCATCGCGGCGGCGGTGGCAGACCGTCCCATCAGCGACATCGGACGGGCGATGGAATCCGTCGTCGCGCACTACAACTTTCGCGTCATCAAGGATTTGCCCGGTCATGGCGTGGGGCGCAAACTGCACGAGCCGCCGTCAGTCCCCGGCTTCTACACCCGCCGCGCCAGCCAACCGCTGACCGAAGGGCTGGTGCTGACCATCGAGCCGTTCGTGTCGGTCAAGTCCAACCGCATCTATACCGAGAAAGACGGCTGGACGCTGCGGACAACCGACGGCAGTCCGGCGGCGCAGTTCGAGCATACGGTCATCATCACACGCGGCAAGCCGATTCTGGTCACGGCGGTGAATGACTGATGCGCGCCCTCAAAGACGGTTTCCTCAAGAGTCCCCTGCGCGTCCCGTATCTATGGGCGGCCAACCGCTGGCGGCAGTTGCGCCGCCTGTTCGCCTACCCCGAAACGGCGCAGGTGGGCGTGGTAGATTACGACACCTACTGGGATAACAAGGCGCAAGCCGGCTTGGGCATCCTGTCCCCGTGGCGGCGGCGGCGGGCGCAGGTCTTTACCGATGTGCTGGCGGATGGCGATCGTGTCCTCGATCTGGGCGTGGGGGATGGGGCGTTGCTGCTGTACATTCTGGAGCGCAAGCGCATTACGGCAGTGGGGCTGGATGTGTCGCCCAAAGCCGTCGAATACTGCCGCGCTCACGGGCTGGATGTGCGCCTTGCGGACATCAACCGCCCGATCAGCGAAACGCTGGATGCGCCCTTCGACTACATCATTCTCTCAGAGATCATCGAGCATTTGCCCGACCCCGAAAGCCTGCTGAACAGCCTGCGCCCCTTCGTCCGCAAGGGCATTCTGGTATCCATCCCCAACACGGGTTATCACCAGCACCGCCTGCGCCTGCTAATGGGACGCTTTCCGTTACAATGGGTGGTCACGCCGGGCGAGCACCTGCGTTTCTGGACACGGGCGGACTTCCACTGGTGGGCGCGGCAGATTCACTTCCGCGTGGCGCGGGAGTTCCCTTACGAAGGTACGCCCGTCCTGAAGGACTGGTGGCCGTCGTTGTTCGCGGCAGCTTTCGTGTATTTGCTAGAAAACGTGACCTAAGAAGGGCAAATGAGGGCTGGCGTGGCGCTCTAGCCACCGACCGCAAGGCGCTCACCCTACCGCCGCCAACTGAGGTTTGCTCTACCCTTGCGGGAATGGTTATAATGCACGTCATTCTCTTTTGCGTATATGGTTAGGAAGGGACGCTCATGCAACAGGGCAACGAGGTCTATCGCTTGGTCGTCCGGCGCGGCCCGCAGCCAAATCAGGTGTTTGATCTCAACAAAGATGTGATGAACATCGGTCGAGACATCACCAACGAGATCACGATCAATGATCCCGAAGTGAGCCGTATTCATGTCCGGCTGACACGCAGCGCTGGCGGCTATACGATTGAAGACAAGCAATCCACCAACGGCACATTCATCAACAGTCAGCGCCTGACAGGTGCGAAACCGCTGGTGCATGGCGACCTCATCAGCCTCGGTGAGACGGTGACGTTGGGTTACGAGGCGCTGCGCCCCGGCATGGCTCCCGGCACGGGTACGCCGCCAGAAATGATGCCCACCACCGCCAACCCCGCCGCCCGTCAGCCGTCGCCCGCGCCTGTTGCACAGCAGCCCTACGACTACAGCCCGCAATCGCCTGCACAACCGCAGGTACAGCAACCGTACTCGCCCTATGCTCAGCCGCAGCAGCAACCCGCGCCGCAACTGCCGATTGCGCCTTACGGTCAGCAACCGGGCGCACAGCCACAGCAAACGCCCGGTGGCTATGCGCCGCAGCCGCCGCCCGCAGGTTACGACTATGACCCGTATGCCGTCCGCGAGGATGAACCGCGCAACATGACGCGCTGGATTCTGATCGGCTGTGTGGGGCTGGCGCTGATGTGCTGCTGCTTCACCGTGATCGGCTTTGTGCTGGTGGATAGCCTATGCCTGTACAACAGCCTGCCCATCATCTCGGACATCATTCGCGCCGTCGGCTGGACGGTTACATGCAGTTGAGTACGTAACACGCAGCGACAAACCGCGACAGGGGCGTGTGCTGCACATGCCCCTGTTTGATTCTCTGGCCTCGCTGTTATTCGTAACAACAAATTGCGCGTTTACCGCGAGGGCGGTATGATGGACTAAAGCAAACCGTTCAAAAATATTGCCACAGGATGTTTGAACCATGTCGCCCCAAACCCTGCCCAACTGGTTGCGTTCGCTCACTTTCGCCCTACTGGTTGTGCTGATTTCCGGCGCTTTCGCGCCTGCTCTGCGCGTATCGGCGCAGGCTGGTTCGGTGGCGGCTGTGAATACCGGCAATTTGAATGTGCGTTCCGGCCCCAGCGTATCCTTCGCCATACTCACCAAAGTGGCTTATAACGGCACGATCACGCTCGTTGGACGGGCGGACAAAGGCACATGGGTGCAGGTGCGTACCGCCAGCAATGTCGTCGGCTGGGTGAACTCGATTTACCTGCGTACCTATGCCGACCTCGGCTTGCTCCCCGTCACCTACATCACCCCCGCCACCCCGCCACCCGCGCAGGTCGTTCCGCCCCCCGGCAACAGCGCAGTCGGGCAGCAGGTGTATACCGTGCGTGCGGGTGACACACTGGCGGGAATCGCCTCTAAGTATGGTACGACTGTCGCTTCGCTCATGGCCTCCAACGGCATCAGCAATGCCAACCGCATCTATACTGGTCAGCAAATCCTGATTACCTACGGTGTGAGCGTGACTACACCCGCCACTGGCAATACGGGCAGCACGGGCAGCCGCATTCATGTGGTGGCGGCAGGCGAAACGCTAGCGATCATCGCGGCGAAGTATGGCACAACATGGAGCGCCATCGCCGCCGCTAACAGCCTGTATAACGCCAATGTGATCTACAGTGGGCAGCGGTTGGTCATCCCCGCTGCGGGCACGACCACCACGACCACCACCACCACGGTTGTGCAGCCGCGTTACTACACGGTGCAGCGCGGCGACACCCTGTTCAGCATCGCTCAGCGTTTTGGCACCACCATCGTCAACCTAACGGCACTCAACAGCCTCGCCAACCCGAATGCGATCAAGGCCGGACAGACGCTGCGCGTGGCCTAACGCTCTTGGCTATCCATTCAGAATCCCCCTGTCCTAGCGCAGGGGGATTTCTGTTTTACCCCTTGCAAGGAGTTCCACCATGCAAACGCCCGGCAATCCCAATCCGGCAGGCCAGCGCCGGATTCAGTTTGAACTGCCCTCCAATCTGAATGCTTCTTATGCCAACGGCGTGGTCATCAGCCAGACGCAGAGCGAGATTGTGATGGATTTCGTCCAGATCATGCCCAACGACCCGCGTGCGCGGGTGCAATCGCGGGTGGTGATGACCCCCGCCAACGCCAAGATGTTTTTGCAGGCGCTCCAAACCAATCTGGAACGCTTCGAGGCTGTACAAGGGACGATCAACCTGCCGCCGCAACCGGCTTCGCTGGCCGATCAGCTTTTCGGCAGTGTGCGCCCCGAAGATACTCCCAAACCGCCGGAGGAGGAGCCGCCCCATGAGTAATCTGACCGCCATCAGCGACCATATTCGCACCGATTTTCTGGCGCGGAACACCGCCCGTGATGAGGCCATCAACCGTTCGCGGGAACTCATTCGCTTCTGTGCGGAGGGCATCCGCGCCATTCACCGCCACGAATGGGACAAAGCGGACGAAAAGCTCTCCGCAGCCCGCACCCGCGCCGACGAACTGTGCGCCGGACTGCGTGCCTATCCCGATCTGGCGCAGGCCGGCTACACGCAGGACGCGCTGAAAGAAGTGGTAGAGGCCTTCTGTACGCGGGCGATGGTGCGCGGCGACATCCTGCCCACACCCGAAGAACTGGGCGTGGAATCCGCCACCTATCTGAATGGACTGGCGGAGGCCGCCACCGAACTGCGGCGCTTCATCCTTGACATTCTGCGCCGCGAGGATGGCAGCGTGACCGAGGCCGAACGCCTGCTGGAGTGGATGGATGATGTCTACGACCAGTTGGTGACGTTCGACTTCCCGGATGCGATCACCGGCGGACTACGGCGGCAAACCGACATCGTGCGCGGCGTGCTGGAGCGCACACGCGGCGACCTGACGACCACTGTGCAACAGCAGCGGTTACAGGCGGCGCTCAAACGGGCGGAATAGACTATTTTCGGGAGTACACGCCTTGCGTCGTGTCCTTGTACCCTTCCCCGCTTTTTGTAGGGACAACACGGCCACGTTACGAAATCACCCTCGCCCCTATAAATCCTATCCTTGAAAAAGGGGCGAGGGATGAGGGTGATTGTTCCCTCTCACCCGTGATGGATTTTTGCGTCCCGCGCTGCCTTGAGCGCATCCCGCAGGCGCAGGCTTTCCTGCACAGGGTTCACGGCTTGCGTCCCGTGCCAGCCCGTCGTCAACATCAGTTCCACGCACAGCGTACCGTCATAGCCCGCTGCCAGCGCCGCGTTCACCACCGCCGTCAGATCGAGCGCCCCCCCCTCGAAGGGGGTTTGCAGCACGCCCGCTTTGGCCTGCCGGATGTGCATGTGGCGGGTGCGGGGCAGAAGCGTCTTGGCCTGTTCCAGCGTCACGCTTTGCGCGATCATCTGCGCCCAATCCAGCGTGATTTCTAAGCCGGGGACGGCCTCCAGCAGCTTTTGCGCGGCCTCCGGCGTTTGCGCCATCGAATCCACATGCGGCTCGATGCTCACACGCAGGTCGGCCTCCTGCCCCTGTGCCAGCATGTGCCGTAGCGCCGCCGCCGTCCGGTCAAACGCGGCGGAATCCTCGGCGGGATGCACCAGCCCCGGCTATAGGGTGATGCCGGGGACATCTAGCGCGGCAGCGAAGGGGATGAGGGCGCGGAACAATTCCAGTTCGCGTTCGCGGCGTGGTTCATCCGCCAGCGAGATGCGCGGCAGCAGCACGTATAGATCGCTCACGCGCAAGTTAAACGTATCCAGATCGGCGCGGATTTCGGCAGCCATACGGCGGGGGTTCTCGGCAGCGCGGGCGGCGTTGAAGTTCGCGCCGCTGCCAATATCCACGCAACGAAATCCCAAGCGGGCGATGGTCGCCAGCGCCTCCGGCAGCGTCAGATCGGTAAAGCCCCATGTGTGGCAGGCAAATTCCATCGTCATCCCTCCAGCCGCCGCTTGATGCCTTCTACTGTAGCGATGCCACCGCAAAAATACCAGATAACCGGATTATTTGTGCGCCTGTAAGATACCCTTACAGAACCTCTTTGGCCTTTTAAGAACCCCTTAGGTTTTTAGCTATTAGCCCTAATCGCTTTACAGGTGTCTGATTTCGTGCTATAGTTCACTTCGTAAGTGCGTCGGAATAGAGTCTGTGATCGAACAATCTCGACGTTTATGCGGCACAGCGATGGCTGTGTTTTTGTTATCCCTACCTGTAGTGCTTGTTTTTGTGTTCGCAGAAATGCCTGAAGGAGTGCGGTGCGATGAGCAGCGACACGCAATATCTAACCCCGGAAGGGATGAAGAATCTCGAATCACGCTTGAAGTTCTTAACCGATACGCGCCGCGCCGAAGTTGCTGAACGGCTGCGGACGGCATTGGAAGAAGGCGGTGATTTGAGCGAGAACGCCGAGTACGAGGATGCCAAGAATGAACAGGCCTTCGTGGAAGGTGAGATTCTGCGCCTCGAAACGATTTTGAGTACGGCGCAGATCATCGAGGCCACCGGCAGCAAAGAGTTGGTCAGCCTCGGTTCGATGGTGACAGTGGTCGAAAAAGGCAGCAAAGAGAAGGAAATGTACCATCTGGTCGGGTCGGCAGAGGCCAGCCCGCGTGATGGCAAAATCTCGGTGGAAAGCCCGCTTGGCAAATCGCTTATGGGCGCGAAAGTGGGCGATCAGGTGAAAGTACAAGCCCCGGATGGCGAATTGATCTTCGTCATCAAGTCCATCACCTAGCCCGCCAATCGCATAGAATCCTATACACGCAGCGCCCGATCAATCGGGCGCTGTTGTTTTTGCGGTGCTACGCTGGCAGCGTAATCAACATGCGCGTGCCTTTGTCGGATTCGCTCTCCGCACAGATTGTTCCCTCGTGCGCCTCCACAATGGACTTGGCAATCGCCAGCCCCAAGCCGGACTCGCCGTGCTTTTCCTCCCGTGAGGGGTCGGTACGGTAGAAGCGTTCAAACACGTTTGGCAGGTGTTCGGGCGCGATGCCGCTGCCCGTGTCCGCCACCATCAGGCGCAGCGCAGCGCCTTCGCGGGTCGCGCCCAGCGTGACCACCCCGCCCGCTGGCGTGTAGTGCAGCGCGTTCGTCACCAGATTCGCCAGCACCTGCACCATGCGTTCGCGGTCAATCTGCACCTCCGGCAGACCGGATTCGGCTTCCAAACGCAGCGACACCTGCTGCTCGGCGGCTAACGGCTCGAATGAGCGTTGTACCTGTTCCAGTAGTTCACGCGGGGCAACAGGCTGGCGCTGCAACCGCAGTTCGCCTGCGTCCGCCAGCGAGAGTTCGCGCAAATCCTCCACCAGCCGCCGCAACTGCACCCCTTCGAGGTACATGGCTTCAAAGCGGGCGGGCGTGGCCTCCAGCGTGCCGTCGCGCATGGCTTCCAGATAGCCCATCATCACCATCAGCGGTGTACGCAGATCATGGGCGACATCGGCGGTCATCTGCTGGCGCAACTGGTCGGCGCGGTGAATCTGGGCGCTCATCTGGTTGAAGGTCAGCGCCAGTTTGCCCAGCTCATCTTCCGAACGCACCGGCACTTGCTGATTCAGCTTGCCACGCTGCATCGCGCCAATCGCCAGCGTCAGATCACGCAGCGGGCGCAAAAAGTGGCGCGAGAGCAGCACGCCGATGAGCAGCGCCACCACACCTGCCCCGGCAGCACCCACCAGCAACGCCCGGTTGGTGCTATCCAGATACATACGCTCACGCGGGTCAAGTTCCGGCGGGGGATTACCGCGCAGCACCGTCCCCACCACCACCCCGTCTACGCTGATCGGCACGCCATTTTGCAGCATCTCGGCGGGTAGTGTCTCGCCCAGTTTGAACGGCCCTCTGCCCGTCACCACCTGACCATTAGCATCCACCAGCGCGAATATTTCCGGGAAGCCCATATCATGACCGGGCAGAGGAAAATCCTTCATCAGCGCGGCCAGATCATCCCAACTTCCGTGCGCTTTGTAGTAGGTTGCCATGTCCTCCACGAACAGCGTTTGGGCACGTTCCATCCGCAATTGATCGTAACCGTTCACCGTCGTGCGCGAGGCCACAATACCCACCAGCATCACCCCGGTCAGGCTGGCGACCAGCAGCGTGAGTACCCATTTGACGGTGAGCGAACGGGTCATGCGTCCACCGCCTCTCCTTCGGGGTTAAAGCGGTAGCCCACGCCGAACACGGTCAGCACATACTGCGGGTGCGCCGCATCCACTTCCAGTTTGGCACGTAGATTGCGGATGTGAACATCTACCGTGCGTTCCACATTCTCAAAGGTGTTGCCTTTCAACCTTTCCAGCAAATCCGCCCGCGAAAAGACCTGCCCCGGCGCGGTCATCAGAATCGAGAGCAGGTCGAACTCCGAAGGCGTGAGTTCGATTTTGCGCGTCCCCGCCGTGACCATGCGCGTCTTACGGTCTACGGTCACATCCGCCACGCGCAACAGGTCGGGCGGGGCGTTCTCCTCGCCCACGCGACGCAGCACCGCCCGGATGCGTGCCACCAGTTCAGCCATACCAAACGGCTTGGTCACATAATCGTCTGCACCCAGTTCGAGGCCAATCACCTTATCGGTCTCCTCCAGCTTGGCTGTGAGCATAATCACGGGCGTATCGCGCTCTTTTCGGAAGTGCCGCATGAACTCATAACCGTCCATCTCCGGCATCATGATGTCCAGCAGCACCAGATCGGGCTTTTCGTGGCGGGCGACAAACAAAGCTTCGCGCCCGTTGCTCGCTGTCACAGTGCGGAATCCTTTCGCGTTCAGATAATCGGCCAGCAGGCGTAACGCACTCTCTTTGTCGTCCACAATCAAAATGGTCTTCATCAGTTTCCGCCTCATGCCCTCGCAATCCGCTGACACCCACAAGGACACAACCTGCGTCGTGTCCCTGCGGGGCATATTGCTAATGGCGACTCTAACTGCACAGATACAGAGTGCTGCCGCCCGTGCTGGAAAACTCGCTCACCACCAGACAGTCATTTTGCAGCCAAGTGCTAATCGCACTATCGCTACTCCCGCTGTTCGGCCCACCCCCTCCGTACAGGATGTAGCGCAGTTCGCCTTCCGCCACCATCTGCTGCAAATCCGCCACATCCACCACCGGATCGAGGCCGTTAAAGCCGCCCATCAGCAGCACAGGCCGCCCGGTACGCAGAATGTACGCATCGCCTTCGTGCGAACTGGAGACCGCCATCAGGTAGCGCACGCCTTCGGTGTTCAGTTCCAGATACTTGAGCAGCGTTTCATCCACCTGCTGCCCGCCGAAGCCGCCGCGCTGACCGTCCGCCCCTTGCGGCGGGATCATGCCATTCGCAGGCATTCCATTGGGCGGGGTCATGCCTGCGGGTGGAGTCATACCTGCGGGTGGTTGTCCGCCGTTCTGCGCCATGAACGCCACCATCGCCTGTGGATCGAAGCCGCTGCGCTGATCGCCAGCATAGGCATGGGGCAGTACGTTGCTGGCAGAAGCGTCCGCCGTCGTCAGTCCCGACCAGATCGCCGGAACCGCCGTCAAGCTGACAATCAGGCACACGAAGCCCGTCAGCGCCCAGCGCCGCACCTGTCCGCGCAGCAGGAGCAACCCCGCGCCGACCCCGCAGGCCACCACCACCGGAATAAGCCACAGTGCCGCGCTCTGATACTGGGTTGCGAGGAAGCACTGGATGATAATCGTCGCCGCCACACTCAGCACCAGCGCCACCGTCGCCCCGCGTGGGAAGCGTTCGCGCAGCCGCCACAGGCGCATCAGGCCGATGCCCACCAGCGCGGCCAGCGGTGGCGCGAGCATCGCCAGATAGTAAGCGTGGAAGAAACCTGCCGCGCTGAAGAACACCACTTCGGTCAGCAGCCAACCGCCCCACAGGACAGCCGCTTGCTGTTCTTTGCTCAACGGCAGGCGCGGACGGCCTAGCGCCAGCACACCAATCGAGAATAGTCCGAAGGGCAGTAGCCAGCCGACTTCGTTCGCCAGCGGTTGCGTGAACAGACGTAGCACGCCCGCCTGCCCGATCTCGCCGCTAAACATGCCGTTGCCCACACCATTGGGGAGGTTACGCCCATTAATCTGCATGGTTCCGGTGGTGCTGGCTGTTGCGCCGTCCGCAGTCGTTGTGTTGTCAGCCGCGCCATCGGCATTGTTGCCCATCACATCCATCATTGCGCCCACACCCAGCAACCGTAGAACCCCGTTATAACCTAGCGCCAGTTCGAGGGCGCTGTTGGTCTGGCTGCTGCCCACATACGGGCGCTGATCTGCCGGGGTCAAATCCACAGCGATCACCCAAGAGAACGACACCGCCAGCAGCAGCACCGTCGTGGCAACCAGATGAACGATCTTACGCCGCCAGCCGAGCTTCGCGCCCAAGAAATACAGCGCGTAGAAAGCTGGCACAGGGAGGAAGGCTTGCAGCATCTTGATGTTGAAGCCCAACCCCACCAGCACACCGCCCACCAGCAACCAGCGCAAGCTGGCGCGTTCGGTGGCCTTCAGGAATGCCCACGTTGCCAGCAGCAGCGTGAAGATCAGCGTGGCATCCATCGTGTTGTTGCGCTGCACCGCGATTGCCACAGGAGTGACAGCCAGCGCGAAGGCCGCGATCAGTCCCGCGCCCACGCCGAACCCGCGCCGCACCAGATGGTACAGCAGCGGCACGCTGAGGACACCCGCCAGCAGTTGCGGCAGCATGACCGCGAAACCGTTCACGCCCAGAAAAAAGGCGCTGATGGCTTGCAACCACAACCCCAACGGCGGCTTATCAATGGATACCGAACCGCCCGGTTCTGCCGCCACGAAGAAGAAGTTCGACGGCGACTGGAGCATGCTTTTCACAGCGGCAGTGTAGTAGAGGTTGGAGTCGCCCAGCGCACTAAGGTTGGCGAAGTTTAGCACCAGCGCCAGCACAATGATGGCGCTCAGAATTGCCGTCGCCAGTGGCAAGTGCGGCAGCAAACGAGTTTGCAAATTCCATGCACGCGGCAGGGCAGCAGGGGTGAGTTCAGATGAGGTCGTGGTCATGTTTCTCCCGATTCGCTTAACCATGCACAGTTTAACCTTACTGGCAGGATAATCGGAAGATTTTCAGAAGTTGTTCAGAAGATATTAGCGGCTGGTATAGATCAAGCCTTCCGTGCTTACTGCGTCAGGTTGGTGGGTGGTCGGGGTGCGTCGGGCGGCTGTACCCGTTCCATCAGTTGGTTGATGGCCTCCGCCAACTGACTGACCGCCAGCTTGAGTTCGTTGATGTGGCGCATCCGATCTTCGGGCGGCGCATTCTCGATGAGGTACACGCGCACGTTCATACTGGTCATGGCGCTCCGCATCTGATGGACGGTTTCCACAACCAACTCCGTGCGCTGGTGGTCAAAATCCAGTTGTTCGAGGTGCTGCGCTAACAGGTCGCCCAGATACTTTTCAAATTCAAGCGTAAGTTGAGAGCCGGGCGTGGTAGGGAATATGGATGGAAAAGTTTGCATGATGATCCCCGCTGTGAAAACGCGGCAGAAGCGCGACTCAGATTGGAAACAATATCAATCTGACTAAACATCTTAAGCCTATTCCAAATTGTACGCCGAGGGTATTACAAGTCGGTTTGAATTTGGGGGAGATGTAGCTATAACAAATCTACCGGATCGAGGTCGAGATGCCAGTGGCGGGGCAGATCAATGTTCTGTAAAAATGCGCCGGGGTCATGGGCACGCAGCAACACCTGCCAGCGGTAAATGCGGTTGACACGGCTGAAAAAACAGGGCGCGGGGCCGATCACATCCACCGCGCCCGCCCGCAGGCGTTCAATGCGCCCGCGCAGGAAAGCGGCGGCATTCTCGGCCTCGGCGCGGGCACGATCATCGCCCGCATCGCTGAGGACAATACGCGCCAGCCGGCGAAAGGGCGGGTAGCCCATCTCGCGGCGGTAGGTGATTTCCTGCGTGTAAAAACCGCTGAAATCGTGCTTGGCGGCGGCGATGACCGCGTAATGCGCGGGTTGATAGGTTTGCAGCACCACCCGCCCGCCCAACAAGCCGCGCCCCGCCCGCCCAGCCCCCAGCGGGAGCCAATGGAAGCAGCGGTCGCCAGCCCGGAAGT
>CAIVEA010000796.1 GCA_903904765.1 uncultured Chloroflexota bacterium | reverse complement strand
CGTGGTCATCCACCCCGATCACGTCCGCCACATCACCATCGAGAACGCGCAGAACTACGACAAGTTGGAGAGCTACGATCCGGTGCGGAAGTACATCATCGGGGACGGACTGGTGACGAGCACGGGCGACCTGTGGAAGCGCCAGCGCCGCCTGATGTCCCCGTTCTATACCCCTCGCGGCGTGCAGGACTTCGTGGATATCTTCCTGCGCGACACGGTGACGATGACCCAGCGCTGGGATGGGCTGGCCACCAAACACGAAACCGTCGAGATGTTTGACGAGATGGCGCTGATTACCGCGTCTATCGTGCTGAAGGCTATTTTCAGCACCGAATCGGACGAGGACATTCTGGGCGTTAAAGATTGCGTCGAAACCATGATTAACTTCGCGGGCAGCCGCATGACCAACCCGTTCCGGTTCCCCGACTGGGTTCCGACGGCGGCCAACGTGCAATACTGGAAAGCGCGGGAGACGGTACACACCTACATCAACGGTGTGCTGGATGCGCGGCTGGCGATGAATGAAGCCGACTATCCGACCGATTTGCTCTCCAAGCTGATTCGGACGCAAGACCCGGACACGGGCGAACGGATGCCTCATGATCTGCTGCGCGACGAGGCGCTGACCAACTTCTTCGCGGGGTATGAAACGTCCGCCCGTTCGATGAGCCATGCGTGGTATGCACTGGCGAAGAATCCGGCGGTGAAAGCGCGGCTGCACGAGGAACTTGACCGCGAACTGGGGGATGCGCTGCCCACGCTGGACACGCTGAAGCGCCTGTCGTACACGCTGGCGGTCATCAAAGAAACGTTGCGCCTGTATCCGCCCGCGCCGATGTACGCGAAAGATGTGGTTGCAGATGATGTGATGGACGGCTACCGCATCGAGAAAGGCTCGACGGTGCTGCTGTTCCCGTATCTCACCCATCGCCACCCCGATTTCTGGGATGACCCGCTGCGCTTTGAACCGGATCGGCACACACCGGAAGCGGAAAAAGCGCGGCATCCGCAGGCCTATCATCCGTTCTCGTCCGGTCAGCGGATATGCCTCGGCAGCCACTTCTCGCTGCTGGAAACACACATCATGCTGGCGGTGCTGGCGCAGCGGTTCGACCCCGCCTTCCTTCCGGGGTACGAGGCCGATTTCTCGATTGAATCGCTGCTGGTCATCAGCAACGGCCTGCCGATGGTGCTAAACAAACGGTAGGCGGGAACGCACTTTCGGGGGCTGCGCTACAATATCCTCAGACTGTTCGCGCAGCAGGGAGAGGAAGTTCGCCATGCTCCACCGTCCCACCCCGGAACGTTCGCCGCTGGAATGGGCGGCGCTGATCGCTGTGCTGCTGGCCGGGTTGGGGGCGCTCAGCGAGGTGCTGCGTCCCGGCCTGCTGCCGCCGTTGCTGATGTACGTGTTCATCGGCGGGGCGCTGGCGCTGGGCGCATGGCGTGCCAGCCTTGAGCGTCGTTTAGCACGCGCCCCGTTGCCCCCTACACCTGCCCCGCCTGCCCCCGACCCGCGTCGCTTAATCTCGCTGACCGCGTTTGATGAGTTCAGCGCGTCACAGGCCAGCAGCGCCCGCGAGGAGAGCGAACTGATGCGGAACATGGGGAGCGCGTTGGAGGCGCTGCTGTCGCTGGCTGACCGGATGCAGGCCGAAGCCCGCAGTTTGACTCATCTGGCGGGCGAGACGGCAGCCGGTTCGGAAGCAGGACAGGCCGCCATCCGGCAGGCGATTGAAGGCATGGAGAGCATCCGCGCTCATGTCTCGATCATTGCCAGCAGCATCGTCCGGTTGGCACAACTGGCGCAGCGGATTGACCCGATCATCAGTGCGGTGAGCGAAATCGCTACCCAATCGAACCTGCTGGCGCTGAATGCCAGCATCGAAGCTGCCCGCGCTGGCATGCACGGACGCGGTTTCGCGGTAGTCGCGGACGAGGTGCGCTCGCTCTCGGCACAGTCTACCGAGTCGGCGCGGCAAATACGGGCGATTCTAGGTGAGATTCAGGCGGCGGTGCGGCAGAGTATGAAGGCCACCGAGGACGGGTTGATGGGCGTGGATGAGGGAGTGGAGCGCACGAATCAGGCAGATGAAGCCATGATGATGCTGGCGGCCAACGTCACCCGCGCCCAGCGGGGTGTGAACCAGACCTACGAGATTATGCGGCAGCAGATCGAACGGTTGGATGCGATTTCGGGGGCGATGGAACGGCTATCGCGGCTGGCAACCAACCGCGACGCGAACGCCCGTGTGCTGGAAGAAGCTACCCATGCGCTGCGGCGGGCTGTTCTAGCCACCGCCATAGACGAGGATGCTGGCGAGCACGCCGAACAGCGTACCAGATAGACCGATGGTGACACCGAGGAGAAGAGCGCGGACGATCAGCTTGCGCTTGCGCTGTTGTTCTTCAAGTTGCTCGGCCTGCCGCCTGACTTCAATTTCTGCGAGCTGCTGCGCCCGTGCATCCAGTTTGTTCAACTGGCGGCGTGCCTGCACATTTTTGGGATTGATCTGAACAATGTTTTCGAGGCAGACGCGCTGATCTTTGTCGTCTTGCACAATTTCGAGCAGCGCCAACCAGACTTGTTCGCTGTACGGATCGAGCGTCGCCGCCTGCCGCCACAGGCGATGTGCGTCAGCGATGCGCCCGTGTGACAGCGCCTCACGCCCATCGTT
>CAIVEA010000795.1 GCA_903904765.1 uncultured Chloroflexota bacterium | reverse complement strand
TGCCGAAGATCATATGCTCAGCATTCTGGAAAGTGACCAGTGCTTTCTGTTGACTTGAGATGTACTCATAAGTGGGGTGCGCGCCCCATTCGTAAGGTGTTGAGGTATCGAGTGTTCCTCCTATCGCCATGACCGGGATTGTGATCTCGGCTAGACCTGCCTGATCGAATATATAAGAATCGCCTGCCATCGGGATGATGGCATCCACACGGGGGTCAGCCCACGCTGGCCATAAGCCTTCTGGCATTGGGTCTAATCCGGCCATCGTTGCCATTTCATTTTCAAATGGCACCAGAGGATCGCACAACCAAGCATTTGGATCACTCGCGGCGTAAGCAGCATCGCAGCGTGCATTAAATCCAACGAGATCGAAGCGCCCACCGGCGGCGGCCAACGCGGTATATCCCCCATACGAATGACCGGCTACTGCAATCAAATCAGTATTGATGTCACCTGCCATCGCCCCGCCAGCCGCTGCCAGAACATCGGCAAAAGCAATGGTCTTCAATACATCCTGAGGACGGTAAATCGTACTCTTTGGCATATCGGACCAAGTCGGGTCAAAGAACTCATGATGATCCGGTGCAATCACCACAAAACCATACGAAGCCAGATGTTCGGTAAGGTGGGCATAGTTGGTACGCGCTGCCCCAAAACCCGGAGAAAATATCACCAGCGGATAAGGTGCGGCGGTCATATCGAACGCGGCATCCTTCAAGGCATGACCGTGAACAACCCCAACAGTTCCTTCGGGGACATCGAACTTCAACGTTGCCGGGTAGGTTATTTCCTCAGCCAAGCCTTCTGGATTGAGTGCCGGATACCAGACCGTGACTTCGAGCGGCTCAGCGGCTTCGGGATCAATCACAAAATCCTGTGTCCCCACCCAGTACGGCCCATGCAGCGCATACGTGGGTGCATCCGGGCGGATTCCTACTGGCGCGGGACCTTTCGTGTCCTGTGCATCCAGTACGATTGGAAATGATAGAACGAAAAGTAACGCGAGAACTGTCCACAGAGTCAACCGATTATTCATGTGTACACTCTCCCTAAAAAACAAACAAGCGTTCCCGGCTATTGTGTGGAAACGCCTGTGAACTGCTTTGCGTTGAGGATAAGTGCTGGTGACACAACAGCTTGAACACCTGCAAAAATCCCATGAGCGAATTTTATTTGTAATAAATATGTTAGCCTCAAAACCTAAAATTGTATAGTGACAAATGTCACAAATATATATTTTATCCAATCAAATTACAGGTTTGACTTCATCTGTCGCCGCCCCTGCCCGTCCGCGCTACACTTATGTGTCAGAGATCAGGTGCTGCCGAGGTGGGGCTATGCAATCGTGGATCACGCGCTCCCGTGAAACGGTATACGACGGCGGGCGCTGGCTGACGCTGGAACGCCGCGAACTGGAACTCCCGAACGGGCAGGTCATCCCCGATTGGCTATGGCTGGAGATGCCCTCCTATGCCATCGTGATCGCCGTCACCGAAGGCGGCGCGTTCTTACTGTTCCGCCAGACCAAATACGCCATCGAAGGCGTGGCGTTAGCGCCGGTGGGCGGCTATCTGGAACGCGGCGAAGACCCGCTGCTGGCAGCGCAGCGCGAACTGCACGAAGAAACCGGCTACGAAGCGCCGGACTGGGTATCGCTAGGGCAATTCGCGGTAGATGGCAACCGGGGCGCGGGAGTGGCGCATCTGTTTCTGGCAACCAACGCCCGCGAAGTGGCCGCCATCCATGCCGACGATCTCGAAGAACAAGAACTGCTGCACCTCAGCCGCGCCGAAGTCGAAGCCGCGCTGACGGCGGGAACGTTCAAAGTGCTGCCATGGGCGACGGCGGTGGCACTGGCGCTACTGCGGCTGCCGCGCTGAAACAATGACTCTATTCGGAAACAGGCAACCGTTCAGCCCTCACCCCCGCCCCCTCAACCCGACCGCTGAGTGCAGCTAGGCGAGGGGAGAAAGATGGAGATTCATCTTGTGCCCTTCGCCCTGAGGGAGAAGGAATGGGGATGAGGGTACTTCGCGTTTATCAACCATCTCGAAAAGGGGTTCACCATGTCCGTTCAACACACCCTGTCTGCCGAGCGCCGGACGCTGCACGGGCATTTCTCGGCGGATTTGCCGCCCGTGCTGACGATTGACTCCGGTGATTCGGTGCGTTTTCAGTGCTTGGATGCCTACTGGAGTCTGGAACCGTACATCGAGCTGCACAAGCCGTACCGCCAGATCGAACCCCGCGATCCGGCGCTGGACGACGGTCACTGTCTGACCGGGCCGGTGGCGCTGCGCGGTGCAAAACCGGGGATGACGCTAGCGGTGCAGATCAATGCGCTGGAACTGGGCGGGTGGGGCTGGTCAATGGCCGGCGGATTCCGCAACGACTGGAACGATCAACTCGGCATCGGCAAAGGCACACCGGGAATCATGCAAACATGGACATTCGACTATGCCGCAGGGACGGCGCGCAACCAGCACGGGCATACTGTCAAAACGCGCCCATTCATGGGTGTGATGGGGATGCCCCCCGCCGAACGCGGCATCCACCCCACCGCGCCGCCGCGCCGCACCGGAGGCAACATGGACTGCAAAGAACTGGTGGTCGGCAGCACGGTCTACCTGCCGATTGAGGTGGAGGGTGGCCTGTTCAGTGTGGGTGACGGTCACGCGGTACAGGGCGATGGCGAAATCTCGGTGACAGCGATTGAAGCGCCGATGGATCGTGTAGACCTGACCTTCACGCTGCTGGACGACATGCCACTGACCACGCCTATCGCCCGCACGCCCGCCGGATGGATTACGCTGGGATTCCACCCCAATCTGAATGAGGCGGCGGCGCAGGCAGTGGACTCCATGCTGACGCTGATGAAGCGCTTGCACGGCCTCGAACGCTTGGAGGCGCTATCGCTTGCCAGCCTGACGGTGGATTTGCGCGTGACGCAGGTGGTGAACGGCGTGCGCGGCGTTCATGCCCTGCTGCCGGATGGCGCGTTCCAGTTGTAGGAATAGCTACAGGCCGGATAGGAACTGCATCAGCCGCGCCGGATCGCCGTTGAAAATCAGCGAACCGGGGACGATCCAATCCGCCCCGGCCTGATGAATCAGCGGCACGCTCTCGTAGCGAATCCCGCCATCGGCTTCGATTTGGGTGGGCAGGCCGCGCTGCGTGATCGTCTGCCGCATCTGGCGAATCTTACCGGGGACGGTGGCATCCATCGAAACGCCCTTCACCCCCATATACGTCCCCATGATCGTCACCATATCCAGTTGATCGAGGTACGGGTCGAGCAGCGCGAGCGAATCCTCCACGCGCAAGGATACGCCAACCTGTTTGCCCGCTGCCTTCACTGCCCGGATGAAGGCCAGCGGGTCGGGCGTGGTGTCCGGGTAGAACAGGATGCTATCCGCGCCCGCCTCTAGAAACGGGTCAAGCCACTGGAACGGGTTGACGGTGATGAGATGCACCTCGAAGGGGAGCGCGGTGTGCGGGCGCATGGCCTTCACCAGATCGGGGAAGAACAGCAGCAGGTTCACATACTGCCCATCGGCGGCATCAATATGAAACCGCTGCACAAACGGCTCAATCCGCTTGATCTCGGCGGCCAGATTCGCCAGATCAGCCGACCACAGGGAAGCAGAGCATTTGAGCATAGCGTTACCTATGGGAAATGGTTTCACCAGCGGCAGGCGCGACAGCCATTCCAGTGATTAAGCGACAATAATAGGCAGGGACAAAAGGTATCTCATCACGCTGCCCCTGATGGAGATATTCCCTCGTGTGAGGGAGTATCTCCATCAGACGCAAGCGAATCAGATGGCTAACCGATTTTCACGAACAGCATCGTGTAGTTCACAAAGGCGGGACTGCTGCTGCCGGGGGGCAATGCCACCACCAGCGTGTTATTGTTACTGTCGTTGCCAAAAAACATTTCAATGCTGGTGTTGCAGAGGTGCGTGACTTCACTGGCATTTGGCCCCCAGCGTACCTGTTCTGTACCCGTTCCCGAACAAATCACGGTGACGTTGTATTTGACGAAAGAACTCGTGCTATCAAAATTGCCCACGCTGGCAAAAACACGATCCGTATTGTCACCGTCTGGCGAAGAAATCTGCTCACTAAACTGACCGCCAGCGTTCCGATCCAGACTCAGTTGTGCATCGTTATCCGGTGGAGCAACAGGCAAAGAGGGTGACGGGGCGGTAGCGGTGGGTTGTGCCTGCGGTGCAGGAGTGGTGGATTGTGCAACATTATTATTGCCACCCACATTCGGGTCTTGGGTGGGAACAACCTGTGGCAGTGACGACGCTTGTACGACAGGGATGCTACCGCACGGGCCATTCAACGATACCACACTAGCGGATGCCCATCCCTGAAGGCCACCGTAATTGACGGTATACCACATCCGATCAGCCGATACTCCTGTCACATCAAGAAACTGACCGGGATTCAAACTGCCCAATATACTATAGTTTGTTCCGGGGCCACTACGCACGTTCACCGGGCCAGTGCCACTAACCGTACAACGGTCAACCGGAGCAAGCACAACGGGCGCAACAGTAGGCTGCATATTAGCTTGCGGCATGACCCCGGCAGCACCACCGAGGGTAATCTCGACCACGCCGGGTAATTGCGGGTTCATGGCGCGTACACCAATCTCATACACCTGTCCGGCAGGAAGATTAACCGCCACTTGTGGTAGCCCACGGCTGATACCAACCAGCGCCCCTGCTGCGTTGCGAATTTCGAGCGCGAATCCAAACCCCGGAGTCTGCGTCCTAACCGTTAGCAGCGCCAATTCTGACACTTCCGCGCTGAAATACTGCTCAGTCGGGTTAGATGGAAAACTCACCACCGCCGGGATACCACCGAGCAAAGGCACTTGAACAACAGCGGGACGCGCATCAAGGTGCAGCAAGAAATCCCCCATCGAGCCGTTAATGCCACCAATCAATACCGAATACAATCCGGTTTCTGGCAGACGAGCATCCACCTCCGCGCTTGATAACAGACTGTTATCACTGGTTGCCACGAGTTGCTGTGCAGGTGAAAGGAGAGTGATGCTCAATGCGGACCCAGATGTCAGGGGAAAGGCTTGAATGCTGACCACATCGCTAGCATTACTCTGAAAACTATAGATGACCAGCGGAGAAGCCTGCGAAATGGAACCCGTGATCGTGTCCCCATAGACCAGTATTGCAGCTACCTGCGCTGATGCTACACGCCCCCCAAACAGAAAAAGTGCGGTTAGTAATACAAAACTTAACAAACGCTTCATCGTTAACATCCTCCGAGTCGGCAGTAAAAGTGATGTCCTGTTTCCACGATACTTGATCGGAAAACACTACGTAATGTTTCGGAGTATAGCGGTAATGTTTTGAGGATACAACACGAACATACTGCTTGCACCCGCAAATATCCCCCTTTTACTTCACCACTGGCAGGCGCGGGTCGAGCGCACCCCACGTCGCCTTCACCGCCACATGCGCCGGGTCTTCGCTGTTCGCCAGCGACTGCGCCGACCCTGCAAGGAAATTCAGCAGATAAGTGGTGTAGCCGGGGGCGCTGGTGGTCGGGTGGTAGCCTTCGTGGATCAGCACCGTGTCGTTGTGCTGTGCGAGATAGGTGCGGTCTGCGCCGCTGCTGTAGATTCGCTGGAGCGCAAACCCCTGCGGCGGGTTGAGCTTGTAGAAGTAGATTTCCTCCAGATCGGCCTCCAGCACCTTGCCGGAGGCATCCTCGCGGTGGGTATCGTGCTTGTGCGGCGGGTAGCCCGCCCAGTTCCCGCCCGGAACATAAGCCTCCACACACACCAACCGCTGACACGGGAAACCGGGCGGGATGATATTCACCACCTGCCGCGAGGCGTTGCCGCCGCCGCGCAAATCCACCGTGACATCGGCGGGCGTGATGAGCCGGGGCGGGTGATCTTCGTCGCTGGGAACCCAGCACGACGCAACCTCCACCCCGCCCGCCGCCGCTTCGATGCGGTAGTCCACATTCCGCGACAGGTACAGCGCATACGGCAACCCGCTGAATACATCCGCCCGTGTGCCGAGGTTCAGGAAGTCCCCCTGCGAAGTGTTGATATGGCACGTCCCGCCCAGAACCACATGCACTAGCTCATGTGCGCCCGTGCTGCCCGCCCACACCTCACCGGCGCTCAGACGGCGCACCGTCATGTTCAAGAGCTTCCACCCCGCTTGTTCGGCGGTGACGCTGGCGATCAAACCAACCGGATTGACAATCGCAGGAATACGCATGGTCAACTGTCCTCCACAGGGTTTGATTACGCGCCAGCCGTCGGCGTGGCAGTGGGTTGCGCTTGCTGTGCCGAGAGTGTGAATCCAGCGGCAGCGGTGGTTTCGCGGCTCAGGCCGGAAATCGCCAGCAAGAGCG
>CAIVEA010000794.1 GCA_903904765.1 uncultured Chloroflexota bacterium | reverse complement strand
TGTGCCGCGACTGGTCGTAAACAAGCCTGTCTGGTTGTAAGGATTCACATAACGGGTCGTCCCAGTAGCACAACTGGCAACCGCAAAGCTGCCGGGGCTACTGACTTTGACCGGAAACGTGGGCGCAGGATTGCCCAGTGTAGCCAAGCCTGCGCCAAATACGCTATCGAAACCGTTCGGCTCGGTAGCCACCCCATCGTTATACAGATCTATCGTGTGCGCCCGCAGATACTCCGTAATCGTATCCGCCGTCGCCGCCGCAATATTGACGTTGGCATTGGAGCGAATCAACGCCGCCATGCCCGCCACATGCGCTGCCGCTGCGCTGGTTCCACCAAAACCTGTACTGCTATCACACGGGCCGGATATGGCTTGGGCCGAAGTGGACACATCCGTCACACCCACCAGATCAGGCTTCAATGGATTGGATGTAAGCCCTAACTGCACAGGTGCGGCGTTCGGAAGATTCCCGCCTGCTGTGAAGATCGGCCCGTGCGAGCTGTTGTAGGCACTGCTGCCAAAAATGGTATATGCGGTAGCAGCATCATTTTGATAAGCGCACACTGCGCCCACCGTCAGCGCATACGGCGAGTCTGCCGGACGGCCTATGCTACTGCTGGACTGCGCGTTGCTAAAACCTGTACCCGTTGGCGCGGCAACACTGCCATCCCCCGTCAATTGCACCTGCACGTAAACCGAAGAAGCATTACCCGTTAAAGAGTCAATGCTTAACGTACAACTTGAACAGGCTGCGGTGAAGGTATACTGGCGAGTGGGCGAAGCTACCACTGGTACAAGCACTCGTGAAGCACTATCTACACTGACCGACGCACCAGTTACAGAGGTCGCAATGTTTTCGCGTGTACCAGCGACATTTTGACTGCTGTCCCAGTCGTTCCATGCAATATTGATGCGATCACCCACACTAGCACCCGTGATGGTCAGCGTGGTTACACCAGAGCCATTATAGGTGAAACTCTGGAAGCGATCATTGTTGTTACCCGCACTGACGATCACCAAACGCCCGTTGGTACGTGCCGTCTGAATGGCATCGTACACGCTATCGGTCACAGCGGGCAGCGCACCATCCGTGCCATCGCCGGGGCCGCCAATCACGCCCATATCCATCGTAATCAGAATAATGCTGTTGTTGTGCGCGGCTGCCGCACTGGCGGCCAGCGTCACCGCCGCCGATAGCTGCGTGGCAGTATAGGCACGGTACAGCGAAACCGTCGCGTTCGGCGCGAGGTCACACACCACCTCCGCCACCCGCGTCCCGTGACTGGTTTCCGTTCCCGAAACTGCCGCGTTATACACAGATGAGCGATTGGTCACGCACGAGAGTTCCGTCGTCAGGCTGCTCGCCCCTGCGAAACCAGTGTCAATAATCGCCACCCGCGACCCCGCGCCGCGCACACCCGCCAGATGCCAGTCATTCGCCGAAGCCAGATCAAACCCTTCGCTGATGGCCGTCCCCGCAGGTGCGGCATTCCCGCTTTGCAGCGGCCCCGTGGACACAGCCAGATTCACCAGCGCAATGGCCTTAATCTGCGGCGCGTTGACCAGCGCGACGAAACTGCCCAGCGGCAGTCGCGCTTCCACCATCACCGATGTGACAAAATCCGCCGAGCCGCCCACCGACTGAATGATCTGGGCAATATCCGCACCCGCCAGACCATCCGCCGCGTACACATCCACCAGCAAGCGCCCGGCCTCATCCAGTGGTAGGAAGTTGGCCTTCGCCGCTGCCAGCGCACCCGCCTCATCGCCATTCAACGCCGTTTCCAGCACCGACACCAGCGATTCAGGCAGTTTGGCCTTCTCGCCGTCATTAAATGCAAATACGGCAGGCGTGGGAATCATCGCGGGCAACACGCCGCCGAAATCGGTCAGGCGCAGATCATCCAGCATGACCGAAGAACCCGCATTGGCGACCAGTGCAAACTGACCACCCGGCAGCGGATCGGCATCCTCC
>CAIVEA010000793.1 GCA_903904765.1 uncultured Chloroflexota bacterium | reverse complement strand
CCGCCCACGCCCGCGACGAACTGAAATTCTCCGAAGAAACCAGCGCCCGCCCGGTGCAAGCAGCGCTGGCCTCTGCGGGCAGCTTTGCGGTGGGGGCGGTGCTACCGCTGGCGGTGGTGCTGATCGCGCCCGAAAACAATATCGGGTTACTGGTCACGGCAGCATCACTGATTCTGCTGGCGCTGCTGGGCGTATTGTCGGCCAAAGCGGGCGGGTCGCCGGTACTCCGCGCCACGCTGCGCGTCACCTTCTGGGGTGCGCTGGCGATGGCGGCTACGGCGCTGGTGGGGTCACTGTTCGGCACGACGGCGGCGTGAGGTGCGTTTGCCGCGCCGCACACGCTCTGATAAGCTAACGTCAATGATGGATACCTAAACCCTTCCCCTCGCCATCTGGAAAGAAGAGCGAGTGGGAGGTTCATTCGCAAGGGTGTTTGCCATGCGCGTATTCCGTTCCCTGTGGTTGGTGCTGCTGGTGCTGCTGGCGGGCGGGGTTGCCCTAGCACAGGATGGGCTGGATTTGCCCACCGAATTGTACGTCCTCACCAACAGCGGACAGGTGCAACGCTATGGAATCGGTATGGCTGGCCTCGCCCGCATCAGCCCGTCGGATGCCTTCGTGCTGGATTTCGGCATCGCGCCCGATGGCAACTGGCTGGCCTACCGCACCGAATCCGGCCTGACGCTGCTCGACCTGTTCAACGGACAATCGTTGCTGGTGGATGGCCATGCAGGTGTGCCAGCCGCACGAGGGCGCGGCGATACGCTGGCATGGACACCTTCCGGCGACGCGCTGGCCTATACCACGCTGAAGGGCGGGCGGGTGTTCTTCAACAGTCCCGGCGGCGCGGCCTTTGCGGATGTGGGCGAGAGCGCCTTCATCAGCCTGCTCTGGTCGCCAACGGGCGAATATCTGGCCGCCGAAGCCGACCAGAATATCTGGTGGATTTACCACCGCAGCGGTTCAACCCTGACGCTCACGAGTGCGATTCCCTCGTCCATCGGCCTGACGTGGGTGGGTAGCGCCCAGATCGTGTTTGCGCCCGCCGATGGCGGCCTGTTCCGCATGGACTTGGCGAACAGCAACGCGCAGGTGCTCTTGCTGGATACCACATGGGAATATCGCCTGCCCTACTGGATGCCCAATGGTGTGCTGGCGGTGTTTGGTCGCCAGAAAGAAGATACCGTCATTCCGGCAGGCAGCGGGCGCTTGATCGGCTTAGCTCCCGGCGCGCCGCAAATCGAGAACCTCGGTGATGCGGCGGTTGACCTGACCGGACTGCGCTGGGCACCCGGCGGCGGCCTGATGGTCGCTTTGCGCGGCGGGGCGCTGGCACTGGTGCTGCCCGTCTCCGGCGACGGCCTGACGCTGCCGGTTGGCGATGCGGTGGCCTATAGTTGGGGGCCGAACCCGCTGCCCAACGCAGTGAACGTCACGCTGCCCGCCGATGCCTATTTCATCACGCCGGATGCCAGTGCTGTGCCGCAGGTGTGGCAGATGGCGCGGCAAGGCAGCACCGCCAAACCCATCACCAAAGCCACGAGCGAAGTGCTACGTTATGCGCTGTCGGCGGACGGCAGTCAGATTGTGTACGCCAGCGGCGGGCAGTTGTGGCGGCAGGCCGTCGGCAAGTCCGACTCGCCGCAGCAATTGGCAGATTTGCCGGACGGGATCGGCGGGCTGGCGCTGACAGCAGACGGCGCACAGGTGGCCTATACAACGGGAAACGGCGCAGAAGTCTGGCTGATTCCGGCAGAGGGCGCAGCGCAAAAGCTAGAGATTCCCGCGCCGCCTTCGGGCGTGTTCGGCAATCCGGCCTTCAAAGCGGATGGCAGCGCCCTGCTGTTGTCGTTGAACGCCAACGCTTACCCTGCCCTGTTGATCGCGGTTGATCTGATGGCTGTGCCGCCCGCCCGCCTCGAAGTGGGCGTATCAGATAGTGGCCTGTGGTTAAGCGACGGCGGACTGCTGACATGGAGCGACGGCGGCGGTCTGGATGAGCAACCCGGCATCACCGCCCTATACCGCGCCGACCCGTCCGCGCCTGCGGTACTCCGCAATCTGGCGACCATCCCCGCGCCTGCCCGCATCCTCGGCCTGCGCGAAATTGCGCCGGGGCGCGTGCGCGTGCTGCTCGGTTCGATTCAATCGGGGCCGCGTGCCGTCAATGTAGTCGAACTGGACACGACCAGCGGCGCGTTCACCGCAGTAGCGACGGGCGGATTCATGGTCTTTCCGCAGTTGTCGCCCGATGGCGATTTCCTCATCGGCCAGCAGCATAACGCCGGCCCGATCACCGTGCGCGATTTGCGTGCTGGCGGGCAAGTGGTCTACCGCGATCTGCCGCAGGTGACAAACGTCAACTGGGGACGATAGAGGCGCGTGAAATCTGTAATATCTCTTCACTAGCACATGCCCTAATACTCATCTTCCGTTAAACAAGCCTTTGTACCATAAATGACAGTTTCCGAATTTCTCTCGCACATGGGTTTCGGCCTTTTAATGTGCGAGGTTGGTCTGCTGCAATGAAGGAGGTGGCGATATGCCATCCGAGCGAGTGCTGGTAATCGAAGACGAAGCGCGTATCGCCCAATTTATCGAGCGTGGCCTGATCTATGAAGGCTACCGGGTCAGCGTGGCACGGGACGGGCAAACCGGCCTGATGATCGCCCGCGATAACCCGCCTGATCTGGTCGTGCTGGATTGGATGCTGCCCGGTCTGGACGGACTCGAAGTGTGCAAGCGCCTGCGTGCCGCCAGCGATGTGCCGATTCTCATGCTCACCGCCAAAGATGACATCAAAGACCGCGTGACGGGTTTGGACGCGGGCGCGGACGATTATCTGGTCAAGCCGTTCTCGGTGGACGAGCTGATGGCGCGGGTGCGTGCCCTGTTCCGTCGTTCCGTCCCGGCCTCCCGCCCCGAAATCCTGCGCTTTGCCGACCTGACGCTGGACACCGGAACGCACCGCGCTTACCGCGCTGAACGTCCGATTGACCTGACCGCCAAAGAATATGAACTGCTGGAACTGTTCATGCGTAATCCCCGTCAGGTACTCACCCGCGATGTGATTTTTGATCGTGTGTGGGGCTACGACTTCGGCGGCGAGAGCAACATCATTGAAGTCTATGTGCGCTACCTGCGCCAGAAGACCGAAGCCGATGGCGCTCATCGTCT
>CAIVEA010000792.1 GCA_903904765.1 uncultured Chloroflexota bacterium | reverse complement strand
ATTAGAATTAGATACTTTCCCGAATGTTAATTACCTCCGCGGCCTGAAAAATATGGTAGGAATGAAGTAAGGATATAATTATGGCAAAACGATAAAGTATAGAATAAAGTTGGTTAGTACTGTCCGGGTTTATATCCGGGTAACGACGCATCCATTCTTGCTTTAATGACTCACGATCTGGATATAATTTTCTGATGTCACCCATGTCCGCAATACCAACACCAATCACACCCTTATCCAAGAAAAACTTGTACGTTGTTATATCACGTGCAGGGAATACACACCAAACAGGTTCACGCATGATACACCTCTAGCAAGGCCAAATATTCAACCTCATGTTGTTATAAGTTTAGCATTTGCATAGGTGAATGACAAACAGCAGATGGGGCGTAATCCCCCCTCACCGCCGCTGGTACAGGCGCATACCTGTGCCATAGAAGTCGGTGGGGATGTCGCGCAGCAGCTCGTATTGCGCGTGAAAATCCGCGTCCTGCTCTAACCCCAAGCGCACCATGCTCTCCATCGCCACCAGATAAGTCGGCTGATAGTCGAGGATGAGGCGCGGCGGGATGGCGTAGTTCTGCCCTTCTGGAATCAGGTCAGGCGATACCGGATAGTAAGCCGACACCGCCGGCGTGACCAGCCCTACCGTGTCGAGGATGGTGGCGCGGCTGAAGTAACCCACCGCGCCGATGTCCCCGGAGGCGACCACCGTTTGCGGGGTCACGCCGTACACCTCGCGCAATTCTGTGCCGATTTCCTGATACAGCAGTTCGATCTTGTGCCACGCCATCTTGGGCGCATGACGATCCGGCGCATGGTCGGGGTGCAGCGTCCAACCGCTGAGCGAGGTGTACGTCCATAGCAGGCCGAAAGCCAGCAGCACACCCGCGCCGAGGCGGGGCAGCCCGTTCAAGCGTGTGCCGCCCGCCAGAGTCCACAGCCCCGCGAAAATGCCGAGCATGAGCGCGGGCATGGGCGGCGCGAGATACCAGCGGAAGATCAACGGGTTGGCGACAGCGAACACGATCAGGTACAGGAAGGGGTACAGCAGGAACGGCAGCAAGCGCGGCAAACGGCGTGCAACGGTCAGCAGGCCGATGGCGATCAGCGTGAGGTACAGCACCCCGCCCACCGCCACCGCCATCCCGCCCAAGAGTTCATCCTCGAAGAACGGCGTGGTATAGAACTGGATGAGCGTGACCAGCGCCGAGGCCGGAGGCATGGTGTAGGCGACAGTTTTGGCGTTCAGCGAACGCGGGAAGGGCGACCCGAAGGTGATGGCGGCGAAGACGAACCACGGTAGCAGCACCAGCCCGAAGGCCAGCCACGTCCGCAGGGGCAGCCGGCGCAGGAACGGTGTATCGGCTCTCCGCAGCGCCTCCAGCGTTTGCGCCAGCAGCAGCGGCCCTACCCACAGCACCGAGTCAATGCGCGTCAGGATGCCCAGCGCCGCCAGCGCCCCCAGCAGTGGTTCGCGCCAGCGGGCGAAGCGCGTCCCCGGCGCGGGTGTGTGGACGTAGACGGCGGTAGAAGCCACCAGCCACAAAATGACCGCGCTGGTTTCCATCCCGCCCACCGCAAAGGTCACACTCATGGGGGCAATCGCCCACAGCAGACCCGGCAGCACCGCCAGCCCATCATGCGCGGTCAGGCGGCGCGCCAGTGTGTATAGCAGGGCGCATGTCGCAGCATCCGCCAGTGCGCTCAAAACGATGGCATAGTGCGGGAAGTCCTGCCCGCGCAGCAGCCCGCCCATCGCCGCCATGAGCAGCGTCCACAGGGGCGTGGTCGTCCCTAATGTGAACACGCCGGGGTTATACACAAACCCCGCGCCTTCGAGCAGATTGCGGCTGTAGCGGAAGGTGATGAAGGCATCATCAATCGTGCGGGCATCCGGCAGGGCGCGCATGAACAGCGCCAGCGCCATCAACGCCAGTGTGATGAGCAGGGTGCGGTTCGTTCGGAGCATCATCATCCCTTTCATCCCTGCTTCTGCAACCTCACTCGCCGTCTTGGAAAAGAGATAAGAGGGGTTTTAACCCTCACCCTGT
>CAIVEA010000791.1 GCA_903904765.1 uncultured Chloroflexota bacterium | reverse complement strand
CTGCCGCATCGGTGAACGCTCGTCGCATACGTGGTTCGTCCTGAAGTATCTGTTGGGCTACCAGAACGTCAAGAACTATGACGGTTCCTGGACGGAATGGGGCAACCTGATCGGCAACCCGATTAAGAAGGGCGCGGAAGCTTGAGTGGATGTTAGCAGTCAGCGGTCAAGATCGCAGGCGCGATACTGGCCGCTGAGTACTTGTGCCGCCCTGTGCGGTTACATCCCCGCCGCGTAAAACCCGTCCGACCCTGTGCCTGAAGCCGGGGAAAGACCACTCACATCACCATTTCCGGCGCGGCCTATGCGCCCCGCCATGTTGACAGGAGTTTGCAGATCATGTCCAATACCCGTGACTACGCTTTTAACACGAAGGCGCTCCACGCTGGCTACACGCCTGACCCGACCACCGGCAGCCGCGCTGTCCCCATCTATCAGACGACTTCGTACCAGTTCAAGAACACCGATCATGCGGCGGCGCTGTTCGCTCTGCAAGAGCCGGGCAACATCTACACGCGCATCATGAACCCGACCAACGATGTGTTTGAGCAGCGCATCGCGGCGCTGGAAGGCGGCGTGGGCGCACTGACCACCGCTTCCGGGCAGTTCGCGCAGACCCTGACCGCGCTTACGTTGGCGAACGCGGGTGACGAGATCATCTCCACCAGCGCCCTGTACGGCGGCACATACACCCTGCTGCTGCACAGCCTGAAGCGCGTGGGCATCACCACCCATTTCGTGGAAGGGGCTGATCCCGCCAAGATTGAGGCGCTCATCAACAAAAAGACCAAGTTCATCTATCTGGAAACCATCGGCAATCCCAAGCTGGAAATTCCCGATTTTGAAGCGATTGCGGCGGTTGCCCATGCACACGGCCTGCCCGTTGTCCTCGACAACACCTTCGCCACCCCCTACCTGTGGAAGGCGTTCGATCATGGCGTGGACATCGTGCTGCACTCCACCACCAAGTGGATTGGTGGTCACGGCCTGAGCATCGGCGGCGTGATCGTGGACAGCGGCAAATTCGACTGGAAGGGCAGCGGACGGCATGATGGCATCGTAGAGCCGGAACCGGCCTATCATGGCGCGGTCATTCACGATCTGGTTGGCCCGCTGTCGTTCATCATCCGCGCCCGCGTGGTCGGCCTGCGTGACTTCGGCGGCAGCCAAGCGCCGTTCAACAGTTTCCTGAACATCATCGGCCTCGAAACCCTGCCCCTGCGGATGCAGCGTCATGTCGAAAACGCGCTGACCGTCGCCAAGTGGCTGGAATCGCATCCGGCGGTGTCGTGGGTGAACTACCCCGGCCTGCCCAGCCATGTCAGCTATGCACGCGCTCAGAAGTATCTGCCGAAGGGCGCGGGCGCGGTACTGGGCTTCGGCATTAAGGGCGGCAAGGCAGCGGGCAAGACCTTCATTGATAACCTGAAGCTGTTCTCGCACCTCGCCAACGTGGGCGATGCCCGTTCGC
Source organism: uncultured Chloroflexota bacterium (assembly GCA_903904765.1). The sequence goes on along the minus strand of CAIVEA010000791.1, from coordinate 2,193 downwards.
TGGCGATCCACCCGGCCACCACCACCCACAGCCAGCTCAGCCTCGAAGAACAGGCCATCACCGGCGTGACCGATGACTACATCCGTCTGGCGGTAGGCATCGAGGACATCAACGACATCCTGTGGGATCTCGATCAGGCGTTGACTGTTTCGCAGGGTGCAACCCAGCACGCGGTCAAATAAGCAAGTTTTCTCACAGCGCCCCCCTGTCGCAGTTTTTGACTAGGCAGGGGGGCAAAGAGAGAGGATAATGCGATGGTCATGGTCTTGCTACAAGATGAGGTGATCCCCACTGTGGGACATTTTGCATACGAGGGGCATCAGCGCCAACCCGGTTCGGTTGGCATTGTGCAGCGCCGCTATGCCCATTTTGACCAATCGCTGCATCTACGCGGAGGCGGAGTGCTGGAAGGCTTCACGCTGGCCTATGAAACCTATGGCAAGCTGAACACCGACCATTCCAACGCCATTCTGATCTGTCACGCGCTTTCCGGTGACTCGCATGTGGCGGGTTACTACGAGGACGCATCGAGGCCGGGCTGGTGGGATGAAGCTGTCGGTCCCGGCAAGATGTTCGACACCGATCGCTATTTTGTGATCTGCTCCAACGTGATTGGCGGCTGTCAGGGCAGCACCGGCCCGGCCTCACTTGCGCCGGACGGCAAACCTTACGGGATGCGCTTCCCGGTCATCACCGTTGCTGATATGGTGGCGGCGCAGGCACATTTGCTCGACTATCTGGGCATCCAGCGGTTGTTCAGCGTGGCTGGCGGCAGCATGGGCGGGATGCAGGCGCTCCAGTGGGCGCTGGACTACCCCGATCGGGTAGAGTCGGTGCTGTTCCTCGCCAGCACGCCGCGCTCATCCGCACAAAATATCGCCTTCAACGAGATCGGGCGGCAAGCCATCTTTGCCGACCCGAACTGGAACGGCGGCGATTACTATGACGGCACGTTCCCGGCGGCAGGGCTGGCGGTGGCGCGGATGATCGGTCATATCACCTATATGAGCGAGACTTCGCTGGAGAACAAGTTCGGGCGGCGCACACAGAACGGCGGCAGGCTGGCCTACAGCTTCGACACGGATTTCGCCATCGAGAGCTACCTGAAGCATCAGGGCGAAAAGTTCGTGGAGCGTTTCGACGCGAACAGCTACCTGTACATCACCAAAGCACTCGATTACTACGATGCCACCGAGGATTACGGTTCGCTGGCGGAATCGGTGGCGCGGGTGCGCTGCCCGTTCCTCGTGGTCAGCATCTCATCCGACTGGCTGTACACCGCAGGGCAGGCGCTGGAACTGGTGAGCGCCCTCGGCATAGCCGATAAGACGGTGGATTATCACCATATCAACGCAACCTTCGGACATGATAGCTTCCTTGTGGAAGTGGAAACCATGACCGAAATCGTCGGTGGGTATTTGGCGCGGCGCTGGCAGCAACGCCCGACAGGTATCACCGATCAGTGTCCGCCGGACACACTCGACAACTCATTATCAACAGGAGCAAGTGTAATCGTGGCGAATATCAAGATTCCGACCCCTCTGCGGGTGTACACCAACAATCAGGCGCAGGTGGCAGTAAAGGGAGCAACCGTAGGTGAGGCGCTGAACGACCTGACCGACCAGTATCCCGAACTGCGCCAGCATCTGTTCAACGGTGCGGAACTGCGGAACTTCGTCAATGTCTTTCTGGATGAGGAAGATGTTCGCTTCCTCGACGGGCTGAACACCGAAATTGATGCGACAACCAACCTTCGGATTATTCCCAGCATTGCGGGTGGCGCACAGGGCTGATTGCCCTGCGTCCGCCGGTGGGTGCTGGAGCAGGAGACACGCACATGGCAACGACTGAAACCCTTCGCAAAGTAGATCAGAACGGCCTCAAGACCGGGCAGGCCGTCACCATCCTGCTGTTGATCGCCGCTTACGTACTCAACTCGTGGGTGCTGGTGGCGTTCGTCGCGGTGGCGCAACTGCTCGGCGCGCTGGATGTGCCGTTCGCACCGTACCGCCTGTTCTACCAGAATGTCGTCAAGGCGACGGGCTGGGTGAAGCCTAACGTCATCACCGACAACCCCGAACCGCATCGTTTCGCCATGCTGGTCGGTGCGCTGTTCAATGGCGTGGCGACGCTGGCGCTGCTGGCGGGGGCGGCGGCAGTAGGGTGGGTGCTGGTGGGTATCGTGGTGGTGCT
>CAIVEA010000790.1 GCA_903904765.1 uncultured Chloroflexota bacterium | reverse complement strand
TGACCAGTTCACGATTATGCGGCTGAATCTGCTGCCGGATGCGCCGACGCTGCCGCCTGTCCCGCGTGATTTGATGTGGGTATGGCCGCTGCTGCTGGGTTTGGCTGCCTTGCTGCTGCTCTCCCGCCTGATGAATCGTCGTTCGTTGGAGCGCACGGCATGAATGCGCCCGACCCGATGCAGCTTTTGCGTGTGGTGCGAACCGCGTTGCAAAACGCTAACTTCCCGGAAGCAATTGCTGCGTTGCAACAGGCCGCTATGCTCGCGCATCAGTCCGGTGATTTCGCATCGGAAGGTCGCCATCTGGGCAATCTCGCCTTGATCTATTACCGCGTCAAACAACCGGATGAGGCGTTGGCCTGTTTTGAACGGGCGCTGCTGATCGCGCAGGCTGAAAATGACCGTCTGACTGAAGACGGTATCCTCGGCAATATGGGCAATATCCTGCGCGAAGTGGGACAGCATGAGGCCGCTATAGACCATCTCAACCGGGCGCTGCTGATCGCGCAGGAAATCGGGGATGTGCGTGGCAGGGGAATCTGGCTCACGAATCTCGGTCTGGTGTACGACGATCAAGGACGGGTGACGGATGCGATAGACGCATATAAAGAGGCCGTAGCCGTAGCGCGGACGCTGCATGACCAGCGCGGGCTGGCGAGCCGCTTGAGCAATCTCGGAAATACGTATGTGGTGGCCGCCCAGCATGCCGAGGCGCTGAAATGCTTCCATGAAGTGGTCGCTATCTACAAGCTGATCGGCGAAAAGAGCGAAGCCGCGCTGCGAATGAGCGTGATCGGCAATATTTACAACGATCTGGGACAACGTTCCACGACGGATTTCGAGGCACTGTTCTATTACGATCTGGCGCGGGATGCCTACAAGGATACGCTGGCGCTGGCGCATGAACTGGGTGATCGGGCTGCGGAGGGCGAACTGCTGTTGTGTCTCGGCAACGTGGCAGGAAACAGCGGCAACTTCGCAGAGGCGCAGGTCAATTTCGAGGCCGCGTATTTCTTGTTCAATAAAATTGGATTACATGACCGCTTGCCTGCCGTCGAAGGCCAAATTGCGCTGGCGGTGCAGCTACAGGAGCAACGACGATGAACATTCTGTTGACGGGCGGCGCGGGCGATTTGGGGCGCGTTGTGACACCGTTGCTGGAAGCACAGGGACACCACGTTCTGCGGCTGGATATTCGCCAACCGGAGGACGGGCGTGGACAGTTCATCTCCGGCTCAATTCTCGATTTCGCCGCGCTCAAGACACAGATGGCGGGCGTGGAAATGGTCGTGCATATCGCCGCGTGGCATGGCATTCACGAGTTCCGCGCCGAGAAAGATGTGTTCGATTTCTGGTCGCTCAACGTCACCGGTACGTTTCATGTGTTCGAGGCGGCGGTGCAATCCGGCATTCAAAAGATGGTCTACATCTCCAGCACCAGTGTGGAGGAGAAAAACACCATCTACGGGCAGACCAAGATTTTAGGCGAGGCCATTGCGCGGGGGTATGTAGATCGCCGTCAGATGGATGTGATTACGTTGCGTCCCCGCGCTTTCATCCCCTACTGGAACAAGGCCGCTTACAATAACTTCGTGGAATGGGCGAAATGGTTCTGGCCGGGCGCGGTGCATATCACTGATGTGGCGCAGGGCGTGGTTCGCAGTGTGGATGTGCTGGCACAGGGGAAACTGAGTGCCCATCCGGTGCTGCCGCTGGATGG
>CAIVEA010000789.1 GCA_903904765.1 uncultured Chloroflexota bacterium | reverse complement strand
TGCGCTTTTCGCCATCCAGCACAATGCGAAACAGTAGCGACCAGAGCATGTTCACATCATCATCAAGCTGAGGGGTGGGCGCATCAGGGAACGAATTCATGGCGTTTTGGGCAATCACGCATGATGAACGAGTATAAATTACAGTGTAATCCGGTTGCGCTTCCGGCGCTATAAAGCAGTTGCGCGGGCCGACAGAATCGGCCCGCGCAACGCCACAAGGAGAGAACTACGGGAGCAATCCCGTTAGATCACGAAGGGGACGACCAGCCACTATAATCGCTGGACTGCCGTCACCGCTTCGGTGATTTCCTGCATGGTCGGCCACACCCGATCATCGGGCATGATCCATTTGTGCTGCACCACCTGCGAACGGTCAAGGATGAGCATCGCGGGCGATTGCAGCAGGTTGTACAGGGCATGAATATGCCCGTCCACATCCGCCAGCAGCGGAAAGTCCATCTGAACCGGACTGCTGGCATAAAACCCGTACAGAAGATAGGTATCATCGTTAGCGACCAGCGCCACATTCACGCCTTCACGGATGAAAGCATTGGCATGACGCTGCAACCAGACGATGCGGCGCACATTGGCGGATTGCCAGATGTTGCCGATAAAGTTCAGAATCAGCCCATTTTCGCCCATCAAATTCGGCAACCGATGAAACAGCCCCTCTTGATCGCGGGCGGCAAAGTCAGGCGCTGACCGGTGCAGACGCGGGCCAATATCTGCCGGGGCAGCACCACTCGCACCGGAACTATCCACTAGGCTCCCCTTCACACATCGCTCTGAACTCTACTTAGAGTATACACCGTATCTCCATCCAGAAAACATTAAGATTGATTTTGGAGGCAAGGGTTATTTCACCTTGTTATCGGATAGACCGCCCATATCGTGTTCCACAAACGGCACATCCAGCCCGAAATCAGCAAACGTGGGGTCGGGCAACGGCTGACCGAGGACGTGCGCCGCGAGGATTTCGCCCGCCGCCGGAGCCGACATAATCCCGTGACCGACGTGCGCCACCGACACGTACAGCCCTTCCACATCCGGCCAGCGGTCTACAATGGCACGCTGGCTGTCGTAGGGGCGGCGCGTGCCATCCGCCAGCGCGTAGGTAGCATTGTCGCGGTAGACGTAGTAGCCAGCGCGATGGTCTACCCCGCGCAGGTAACGCGGGTCAGCGAAACCTTCGCCGGGGGCATAGCCGAACTGACGCGCCATCAGCCCCAGCGTGAGCGAGGGGAAACGCGGGTCTTTCCACTGTGAGACAGGGTAAACAGGTTCTTCCAGTTTGTCGCGCACGGGGTCGTCGCCCGTGTGATGGGTATTCCAGCGGTACTCGTAGGCAAAGATCGCGCCCGTTCCCGCTTCGGGGCGCACATGCGGGAACGGCGCGGCGCTGATGACGCAGGGCGAGTCTTCCCCGAATCCGGCATGGCGGTAGGGCGTGGTGAAGCTCTGGCGGGGGCGCACCACCACCGGAATTTCGATGCCGATGCCGCGCCCCAGCGCCCGCGCCCCCGGCCCGGCGGCGATCACCACTTTGGGCGCATCAATCGCCCCGTTCGCCGTATCCACGCCCACCACCTGCCCACTGACCACACGGATGCGCGTCTCGCGCACATCCAGCAAAAAAACAGTGTTCTGCGCGGCGCGGGCGAAGGCGTACACCAGCGCGTTCGAGTCCAGCCAGCCCGCAATCGGATCGTGCTTGGCGGCCAGCACGCGCCCTTTTAGCCACGCATAGCGGCGACCTACTTCGTCGCCATCCAGATACTCGACATGCGTCAGGCCACAGCGGTGCAAATGCTCGACATCGTTCCGCAGGCGCTCGGCATCGGCGAGTTTGAAGGCCACGAACAGGTAGCCCTGCTGCTTCACGCCCAGTTTCACGCCTTCGCCCAAGAATTCGTCAGGATGGTGGAAAATGTGGATGCTGCGCTGCATCATGCGGTGCAAGCAAGGCGCTGCCCAGCAGGTGCGGAAATTCTCCAGCGAGGCTAAGGACGCGCCCGCCGCCAGTTGGCTGCTCTGCTCGATGACTACGATGCGCGTGCCGGGGGCGGCGCGGTCAATCGCCCATGCTGCGGCTGCCCCGGCTGGCCCACCGCCAATAATCACCACATCGGCTGTGCGCGGCATATCTGCCGGAGCTGGATGGGAACGAAATTTGTCTGCCATGTGACTGCCCTCACTCCGATGCGCCCATCACGCATCCGGCGAATCGGCGCGAGGGCGGTTGCTATGCTACAACTCGCAAATCCGTATGTAATCGAGCAGGAAGCTGTTCGGCGGCACGCGGCTGGAGCCGAAGAATGCCACACGCCCTGTCGCCCACGTTGTATCCTCCACCGAAGTGAGGAACACGCCGTTGACATAGAAATCGTAGCGGCTGCCCTGCATATCCACACGCATCGTGTTCACCGCACCATCGCCCGTGTTGATGGCGGTGCTTCCGGTGTAGGGAACCAGATCATTATACTGATTGTCTTGATAGCGCCCCACATAATACGTGCCATTGTTGCGGATGAAAAAGGCCAAGTAGTTCTCGGCATCCTGATAGCGCAGCCACAAGCCGGTGCGGTTGGTCTCGTCGGAGAACTTCTCGACCTGAATCACAGCCTCCACACGGGCATCTCCCAACTCAATCCCGCGCAGGCTTCCCCATGTGGTGGCGTTTTGCAGGCCAGCACCAATCGCCCGCACCCGCAGCTCATAGTAATCGGGGATAATTTGTACGGCATACTGCGAATCGGTGGTTGGGTCCTGGAACCAATCATGCGGCGACACGCCGCCTGTGAACTCATCTTCCGCGATCAGTCCTTTGCAGAACGGCTGGAGGAAACGTCCACCGGGCAGCACCTTACTCGTCTGGGTAAAAGAACCTGAAACCACAGGGGTGATGAAATAACTTTCCACACCCTGCGCGATCCAGCCTTCCACGCGCCCGCTGACGCGGAACCACGCGATGCCGTTCACGCAGGTCGGCCCTTCCAGCACACGGATACGATCACCGGCCTGAAGTTCGCCGATTTCGGCATAGTTCCGCCCCGCCCCCACCCGCACGTTGACCGGAGTCGGGTCATCGGTTGCCACCATCGCTTCCATGCCCGGTTCGACAATCGAAGGTAGCGCGCCGGGGCAGGAAGTATAAGTCGGTGCAATCGTAGGGGTGATGCTAGGCGTGATCGTGAAAGTAGCGGTCAGTGTTGCCGTCACGGTGGGCGTGGCAGTCAGTGTCAGTGTCGGGGTGGGTGTGCTGGTCGCCGTCGGGGTCGCCGTTGCAGTGGGGGTGAGTGTGAAAGTGGCGGTCGGCGCGAGTGCTACCGGCAGCGCCAGCAGATTTCCGTAAGGCTGCACCAGCGCATTCGAGGCCGGAACCCAGCCGCGAGAGCCATCCGTCAGCAGCAGTTCGTACCACGCGCCATCCTCGCTGATGCCCATAATGTCCAAACGTTCACCAGCAGTAACCGTACCGATCTGAGGATACTGCGAACCGGGGCCGAGCCGCGCCGTCAGCCCACGCAGCGCCTCTGCGACTGGCGTGGCTGGTGTCGCAGTGGAGGTTACGGTGGGCGTGTGGGTCGCCGTTGCGGTGGCTGTAGGCGTGTGAGTCGCTGTTGCGGTAGCTGTAGGCGTGTGAGTCGCTGTTGCGGTGGCTGTAGGCGTGTAGGTGGCTGTCGCCGTAGCCGTTGCGGTGGGTGTGGCCGTCGGCGTGTGGGTGGGCGTGCTGGTCGCCGTCGCGGTCGGTGTGGCGCTGGGCGTGACAGTGGGGGTAGGCGTACTGGTTGCACTTGCGGTTGCCGTCGGCGTGTTCGTCGCTGTCGCAGTGTGCGTGGCGGAGAGGATGAACGCCACAGCCGTCTGCGTCTGCGCCGCCACGCTTGTCTCAAGGCTGGATTGCGTCGCGGTAGATTGCGCCGCTTGCTGACTGTTGTTGAATAGCAGCAGACCGATCAGCCCGACAATGACCACCATCGCCGCCGCCGCCCCGAATACCAGCGGATTGAGGCCGCCGCGTGGCGCGGTGGGTGTTGTTCCCGTTGTGCCTGTTCCGCCTGCCGTACCCGACGAGGACGTGACCGAACGCGGAGTCATAGTGGGCGAGAAATCCGCTGCCGCCATATTCGGCAGCGGTGTAGTCGGGCCATCGAACGAGGGTAACGGCGGGTGCTGGGTGGGCGTGTGGCTGGCCGTATGCGATTCGGGGATGCGGCTAGAAAGCGGCGTGATGAAAAACTGCGTCGAGCGTCGTTCCGTCCCACGCAAAGCACTCTCGAAATCTGAGGCGAAATCCCGCGTGGAGGGGAAGCGATCACGGGCATTTTTCGC
>CAIVEA010000788.1 GCA_903904765.1 uncultured Chloroflexota bacterium | reverse complement strand
TGTCCCGTGCTGGACGTGTGGGCTTGCGGCGGGGTTTGTCGTCATTCTCGCCTGCCGCCTCTCGTGCTTCAATGGCTATTTTCCGCAGGTGGCGTTTGCTGCTGGGGGCATCCTCCGCCAGCCGTTTGAGCGCCGCCAGATCGCCCGCGTTCAGTTCGCGGTATTCGCCGGGGCGCAGCGTCCCCAATCCGAGGCGGCCAATGTGAGTGCGGACGAGCGAGCGCACCGGATGACCGAGGATGGAAGCTACGCGCCTGATCTGGCGTTTTTTTCCTTCGGTCATGATGATGCGGAGCGTGGTTTCTTTGCTGCTGCCTTCGACGATGTTTACGGTGCAGGGGGCGGTCTGGTAGCTCTCACCCGTTTCGTCGTCTTCGACGGTCACACCCTTTTGCCACACGTTGAGAACGGCCTGCGTGGGCAAGCCGCTGACCACCACCTTGTAGGTTTTGGTGTGGCGAAAACGCGGGTGTGTGAGCTTGTTCGCCAGTTCGCCGTCGTTGGTTAGAACCATCAAACCTTCGCTGTCGGCATCCAATCGTCCGGCGCTGAACAAGTGTATTTCGCTAGGGATGAATTCGCGCACGGTGCGGCGGTTGTCGCCCTCATGCGGCTCATCCGTCGAGAGCACATAGCGCGGCTTGTTGAAGGCGATGTAGATTTTCTCATCCGGGAACGCCAGCTTAGTTCCATCTACTTCGATGACATCCAGACGTGGATCGGCCTGATCGCCCAGATGAATGATCTTGCCATTCACCTTCACGCGCCCTTGCTCGATGATCTTTTCACAATCCCGGCGCGACCCGATATTGGCCGTCGCCATCAGCTTTTGTACCCGTTCTTTCACAGTCCACTCGATTCTGTCTGTTACGCTACATCTGTTGAACAGTATAGCAAAAGCCGGTTTATTCCGGCGGATTTTCGGTCAGTTTGACACCCGTGAGCATCTCGTACACGGTGATGACGGCACTGTTATCCTGTTCGCGGTATCCCATCTCCAGCATGGCGGTGTACATCTGTTGGATGACAGCGGTCATGGGCAGGGGGATGCCGTAGGTCTTGCCCGTGTCGAGGCAGATGCCGAGGTCTTTGTGCTGCATGTGTGCTTTGAAGCCGGGGTTGCGGTTCCCCGCGAACAGGCGCGGCGGTTTCACATCCAGCGTCCACATTTGCGCCGCGCCGCCCTTGATGGCTTCCACCACGCGGCGGGGGTCAACACCGGCCTTCTGCGCGGTAATCAGCGCCTCCGCCATGCCCACCATCTGCGCGCCCACAATGATCTGGTTGCACACTTTGGCGATCTGACCCGCGCCACTGTCGCCTACCAGCACCCACGCTTTGCCCATCGCAGCGAACAGGGGGGCGGTGCGGTCAAAGGCTTCCTGCGTGCCGCCGACCATGATGGTCAGCGTGCCATTCTTCGCGCCCACATCACCACCGCTGACCGGCGCATCCAGCGCGGCGATGCCCACCGCTGCCAACTTATCGGCGATCATGCGGGCGGTTTCGGGCTTGATGGTGCTGTTGTCAATATAGATCAGCCCTTCGTGCGCCCCTTCGATGATGCCGTTCGGCCCCAGCACCACTTTTTCCACGTCGGGGGTATCCGGCAGGTTGGTGAACACGAACTCCACCTGTTCTGCCACCGCTTTGGGCGACTCTGCCGGGGTTGCGCCCGCCGCCGCCAATTCCTGCACGATTTGCTGACTGCGGTTGTGGATGACCAGTTCATGTCCGGCTTTCATCAGGTTGCGGACGATGGAGCCACCCATGATACCCAGACCGATGTAACCAATTTTCGCCATGCTGAATGTTCTCCTGAAGATGAACCCGACGGTAGTGTGCGGTCAGATTTTCTTGCTGACTTTGAAGCGCAGCGGGATGCCGACGAGCAGGCGGGTTTGCGCTTGCAGCGTGGGCAGCGCCACGAAGATGAGCGTCATGATGGGCAGCAGCGGGAAGCTGAGCAGGGTGAATAGGCGTTCGCTGATGGTCTGCGGGCGAGTGCGCGGTGGGCGCACGATCACATCTTGATACCAGAACACAATACCCAGTACCGAAACCAGCCCGAAAGCAATTTGCAGCAGCAAATAGGACGGGTTACTCGCCCCTTCCGAGATGATTTGTGCGAACAGCCCCGGATTAAACAGGAATGGCAACTGTGCGCCGCCCGTCAGTATGATCCAGCCTGCGCCCGCCAGCAGAATGTCGTGTGCCACGCGGAACAGCAGTTTGAACGAGGTGTTGAACTCCACTTCCGGGTGTTCCAGCATTTTGGCGACGATGAAGCCCACTTCTTTGCTGCCCCATGCATGGCGCAGAGTTTGCTGGTAGCGGTTCTTGGCAGCCTGCCATAATGTTTCGCCCGTCACAGCGGTGGCGGAGAAGGGCAGGAAGATGCGATCCAGCACCACCGCGCCTTCGCGGGCGAAATAGCTCTTGATGAACATGTGCCATTCATCGGCGATCACATCACTATCCCAGTAGCCGCTGCTATCGAGCAACTTCAGGCTGAGCGAATACGACGACATGGGCATGGGTATCCACCACGGGGCGGCCAGATACGCCAGTTCAAATGCGGTAGAATAGGCGTTCACAATCCGCAGCAGCGGATTAATTTCCCAGATGTTGGTGTGATACCGAATGGGCGCTTGCCAGAAGCGCAGGGTGCGTTCCGGCGTGATGGCGAACAGGTAGGTGAGGGCGTAGAAATGGTTGCGATGCCAGAGCGTATCCGCGTCCTGCGTCGTCACCACAATGTGATCGAGGTTATACCCCATCTGGTCTACCAACTTGCGCTTCGCCCAGCGGCTGGCCCACGCTTGATTGGCGGATTTGCACTGCATCTCCCCCGGCAGCCCGCGTGGATGCACTGTGTAGTACAGGTGGGCAAAGCGCGAGGCGTAGGCCGCTACCAGCCGTTCAGCCCGTTCCACGCAGCCATCTTCCGCCGCTTCCATCGCCAACACGACGGTCATGCGTTTTTGCGCTTCGTATTGCCCCGCGAGGTTATCCAGTGTGCGGGTGAGGATTTCGTCCGGTTCTTTGTAGTTGGGGATGATGACGATGTGCTGCACCGCGTCCCATGCCAGCGCGTCTGGGGGCGCATCCGTTTGATAGCGGGTGTACCAGTCGGTGGCTTCCCATGCGCGGATTTTTCGCAGTCCCATCACGTTCGCAATCCCTGCGAACAGGAAACGCACCGCTGAATAGAAGCCGAGCAGCGCGGCGACTAGCAATAGGGTGCGCGGGAAGGCGATGGCGGCTGCCACCGAGAACAGCAGCGCGACCCACGCCAGACAGCCGGGTATGCCATCTAAAGCCCGTTCGGGGATGGCAGGCGGCGGCGAGCCAGCCCAAACCGAACTGCCGACACCTAGTTGAACATTGTTGCGGCGATCACCGCCAGATTGAT
>CAIVEA010000787.1 GCA_903904765.1 uncultured Chloroflexota bacterium | reverse complement strand
CATAACGAGTAAAACATGCCCAAACGCACTGACATCAAGACCATTATGGTGATTGGCTCTGGCCCGATTGTCATCGGGCAGGGCTGCGAATTTGACTACTCCGGCGTGCAGGCCTGCAAGGTGCTGCGCCGCGAGGGCTACCGCATCGTGCTGGTGAACTCCAACCCGGCCACCATCATGACCGACCCCGAATTTGCAGATGCCACCTATGTTGAGCCGCTAACCACCGAATTGTGCGAACGCATCATCGAGCAGGAGAAGCCGGATGCCATCCTGCCCACTGTCGGCGGGCAGACGGCGCTCAATCTGGCGCTGGCGCTGCACGAGGAAGGCATTCTGCAAAAGCACAATGTCGAACTGATCGGCGCGTCGTTGGAGAGCATCCGGCTGGCAGAAGATCGCCAACTGTTCAAAGATGCCATGACCGAGATCGGCCTGCAATCGCCGCCGAGCGAAGTGGTGGGCAGCGTGGAGGACGCAGTCCGCGCCGCCGCCACGCTCAACTACCCGGTGCTGATTCGCCCCTCGTTCACGCTGGGCGGCAGCGGCGGCGGGGTGGCCTACAACGAGGCCGACCTGCGCGAAATCGCCGAGCGCGGCATCAAGGCCAGCCCCGTCGGGCAAATTCTGGTGGATATGAGCCTGCTGGGGTGGAAAGAATACGAGCTGGAAGTGATGCGCGACCAGCGCGGTAACTTTGTGGTGGTATGTTCGATTGAGAACCTCGACCCGATGGGTGTGCATACCGGCGACAGCATCACCGTCGCGCCCGTGCAAACGCTGACCGACAAAGAGCTTCAGCGCCTGCGGAACATGGCGCGGGCGGTGCTGGATCGCGTAGGGCTGGCGACGGGCGGCGCGAATGTGCAGTTCGCGGTTGGTCCGCACAGCGGCGAAGTGTACGTGATCGAGATGAACCCGCGTGTGTCGCGTTCCTCGGCACTCGCCAGCAAAGCGACGGGCTTCCCGATTGCCAAGATCGCGGCGCTGCTGGCGGTGGGCTTCTCGCTGGACGAAATCCCCAACGACATCACCCGCGTCACGCCGGCCAGTTTCGAGCCGTCGCTGGACTACGTCGTGGTCAAAATCCCGCGCTGGAACTTCGAAAAGTTCATGGGTGTGGACAAGGTGCTGGGGCCACAGATGAAAGCCGTTGGCGAGGTGATGGCGATAGGCCGCACCTTCCCGGAGGCGCTGCAAAAAGGTATTCGCGCCCTCGACATCGGCATTCTGGGCTTCGGCAGCAAATTGAGCGAAGCCTCGCCGGAGATGCTCAAAATCCCCACCGCGCAACGGCTGTTTCAGGTGGCCTCTGCGCTGTATAACGGGATGCCGCTGGCGGAAGTATGCCGTACTACCGGTTTCGACTCGTGGTTCGTGCGGCAAATGGGCGACCTGATTGCTATGCAGCACGAGATTAGCGATCAGAACTACGCGCTGGATATGCTGGATGCGGTCACGCTGCGGCGTTTCAAGCGCAGCGGCTTCAGCGACGCGCATCTGGCGCAGTTGCTGAACCAGACGGCGGCAACCCCCGTCACGGAATTTGATGTGCGGGCGCGGCGCAAGGCGCTGGGCGTAATTCCCTCGTATTATCGCGTGGACACCTGCGCCGCCGAGTTCGAGGCGCACACCCCCTACCTGTACTCGACCTACGAGGAAGGCGACGAAGCCGAACCGACTAACCGCCAGAAGGTGATCGTCCTCGGCGGCGGCCCTAACCGCATCGGGCAGGGCATCGAGTTCGATTACTGCTGCGTCCATGCCTGTTTTGCCCTGCGCGATATGGGCTACGAGACGATCATGGTCAATTGCAACCCGGAGACGGTCAGCACCGACTACGACACGGCAGACCGCCTGTATTTCGAGCCGCTGACCGCCGAAGATGTGCTGAACATCATTGACGAGGAGAATCCGGCGGGTGTGCTGGTGCAGTTCGGCGGGCAGACCCCGCTGAATATCGCCGGGGCGCTGCACAAGGCGGGTGCGCCCATCTGGGGAACGTCTTACGACACCATCAACCTTGCCGAAGACCGCAAGCAGTTCAACGCCCTGATGCGCGAACTGGATATCCCGCAACCGGAGGGCGATACCGCGCTCAACCGTGAGGAGGCGCTGTCCGTCGCCAACCGCATCGGCTATCCGGTGCTGGTGCGCCCCAGCTATGTGCTGGGCGGGCGCGGTATGGCGATTGTGTTCGATGATGCCATGCTGCTCAAATGGCTGGATGAGCATATCGAATGGACGGGGCATCCCATCCTGATTGACCGCTTCCTCGATGATGCCTTCGAGGTGGATGTGGACGCGCTGGCAGATGGCGAAAATGTCACCGTAGGCGGAATCATGGAACAGATCGAGGAGGCTGGCATTCACAGCGGCGACTCGGCCTGCGTCATTCCGCCCTACAAGATCAGCATGTACCACACCGAGATCATCCGCGAGTACACGCAGCGCATCGGCAAGGGATTGGGCGTGAAGGGGCTGTTCAACGTGCAGTACGCCATCCGCGATGAGGTGGTGTATGTGCTGGAAGTGAACCCCCGCGCCAGCCGCACTGTGCCCTTTATCAGCAAGGCCACCTCGCGCCCGCTGGCACGTTACGCCGCCATGATTTCCACCGGCAAAACGCTGGAAGACCTCGATTTCACCGAAGAACCGCCAGTGGATGGCTTCTTCATCAAAGAAGTGGTGCTGCCCTTCGGTAGGTTCCCCGGCGTGGATGCGCGCCTCGGCCCGGAGATGCGCTCGACGGGCGAAGTGATGGGGCATGCCGCCAGCTTCGGTCATGCCTACATGAAGGCGCAAATTGCCGCTGGCAATCCGCTGCCGCAGTCGGGGTCGGTGTTCATCAGCGTGAACCCGTATGATCGCGGCGCGGCGCTCAAGATCGCCCGTGATCTGCATCAACTGGGCTTCAAACTGGTAGCGACGGCTGGCACGGCCTCGGCATTTGAGGCGGTGGGGCTGCCGGTGCGGGTGGTGAATAAGATCAGCGAAGGCTCGCCCAGCGTGTTGGACGCGCTGCGCGAAGGCACGATTGACCTGATTATCAACACGCCACGCGGTGGGCAGGCGCACACCGATGGGCCGTTGATTCGCTCAGCGGCGCACCAGTTCGGCGTGCCGCTGATTACCACACTGACGGGCGCGATGGCGGCGGTGCGCGGCATCCGTGCGCTGCGGCAGAAGCCGCTGCGGGCACGCAGCCTGCAAACGCATCATGCGTGAGTAGCGCCCTCACCCCCGCCCCCTCTCCCAACCGCTGAGTACAGCTAGGAGAGGGGAGGAAGATAGGGAGGGCATTCGTAGGGACACGGCGCAAGCTGTGTCCACTTGATTTTGTTTACGAGAGAAATGGGGCGCGGCATGCGCTGGAAACCGTATCAACGTGACAGCGCGGTGGCTTACACCTTCGGGGTGTTCCCCACGATTGAACTGCTCCAGCAGCAACCGGGGCAGGTGCGCGAAGTGCTGCTGCATCCCGACGGGACGCGCAACAGCGGGGTCGAGCGCCTGCGGGCGCTAGGCGTGGCGGCGGGCGTTCCGGTCACAGAGGATGCCAAGCTGGTCGAGCGTTTGTCGCCCAAAGAGAACACTTATGCGGTGGGCGTGTATGCCAAGTACGCGCTGCCGCTGGCGGCGGACGCGCCCCATGTGGTGCTGGTTAATCCGTCCGATATGGGCAACCTCGGCACGATTTTGCGGACGGCGCTGGCCTTCGGGGTGTCCGATCTGGCGCTCATTCGTCCGGCGGCGGATGTGTTCGACCCGCGCTGCGCCCGTGCTTCGATGGGGGCGCTGTTCCGGGCGCGGGTGGCCTATTATGATGATTTTGAAGCCTACCGCGCCGCGTTCACCGCGCATCATCTGTACCCGTTTATGACGAACGGCGCGGTGCAACTGCCCGACCTGCGCTTTCGATCCTTATTTGCGCTGGTGTTCGGCAGCGAGTCGGCGGGGCTGCCGGAGGCGTTCCGGTTGCGCGGGACGAGCGTGACCATCCCGCAGAGCGCGGCAGTGGATTCGCTGAATTTGTCGGCGGCGGTGGCGGTGGCGCTGTACGCTGCGCAGACGGCTCGATGGACGGAATAAATCAAATAAAGGGGACTGTTTGATGACCCGCAAAATATGGATTGATACCGATACCGCTTCCGATGATGTGCTGGCGCTGATTATGGGGCTGCGCGATTCGCGTGTACACGTCGAAGGAATCAGCGTGGTGGCCGGCAATCTGCCGATTGATACAGCGGTGAAGAACGCGCTGATCTCGGTGGAGCGCGCCGGAACGTATGCCCCGCCCGTGTATCGCGGCGCAGCCAAGCCGCTGCTGCGCCCGCTGTACACGTCCGAGTTTGTGCATGGCAGCGACGGCATGGGCGAGATGAACCTGCCGCCGCCCACGCTCACCGAAGCATCCGGCCACGCCATTGATGCGCTGATCGCCTGTGTTGCACAGAATCCCGGTCAGATCGAGTTGCTCACGCTGGGGCCGTTGACCAATCTGGCGCTGGCCTGTGCCAAAGCGCCGGACGTGATGCGGCAGGTCAAGCGGGTGGTGATGATGGGCAGCGCCGGCTTGGGGCCGGGCAACATCACCCCTGTCGCGGAGTTCAATATGTATGTGGATGCCGAAGCCGTGCAAATCGTCCTCGACAGCGGTATGCCACTATGTTTCGTCGGCTGGGATGTCAGCACTGATGAGACCTTCATCAATCAGCAGGATATTGACTCGCTGCTGGCGACAGGTTCAGAACGGGCGGCCTTCTGCGTGCGCTGCAACGCCACATTGCAACAGTACAATCTGGACTCGTGGGGCAAGGTGGGCTTCGATATGCCCGACCCGACGGCGATGGCGGTGTTGCTGGAGCCGGATATTGCCACGCGGCAGATTCGCGCTTATTGCGCGGTGGAATATCGCAGCGAGGCCACCTACGGGCAGGTGATGATTGACCCGTTCGGGCTGCTGAAGCGCGAACCGAACGCGGACGTGTGCCTCGCCATTGATCCGGCGCGGTTCAAGGCGCTCATGTTCCGCCTGATTCAGTGAGGCGGCGCGGTGACAATCGGCCTACATGAAACATGACATATTACACCTGTTAGATAACGATCCTGCGCCTATACTGAACGACATAAAGTACGACCCAACCCATATCCCCATCTTTGCTACGCGGCGCGGTAAGATGCGCCCCGTGCAGCAGCGGTCAGGCCCCCAACCCTGACCGTTGTTGTTTCTCGTGCCTGTACAATCTACCCTTAAATAACATTACATCAAATGACATGCCATATTCGTGACATTCTTCACATGCGAAATGGGGTGCTTTTTTCTATACTGATGGCGTTAGTACAACCCAACCCATATCCCCATCCTTGCGATGCGGCACAACCCCATGT